>NZ_RCNW01000334.1:0-3331 GCF_004307605.1 Pseudomonas sp. Sample_24 | reverse complement strand
GTGAGCAAGTCTCTGCAAGCCATTCGTGGCATGAACGACATCCTGCCCGAACAGACGCCCCTGTGGCGTCATTTCGAAGGCACCGTTTCGCGTTTGCTGGATAACTACGGTTACAAGCAGATCCGCATGCCGATCGTCGAGTTCACCGAGCTGTTCAAGCGCTCCATCGGTGAAGTGACCGACATCGTCGAAAAAGAGATGTACACCTTCGACGACCGTAACGGCGATTCCCTGACGCTGCGTCCTGAAGGCACGGCAGCGTGCGTGCGTGCAGTGCTCGAGCACGGCATCACTGGCGGTGGCCAGGTACAGAAGCTCTGGTACATCGGCCCGATGTTCCGCCACGAGCGTCCGCAGAAAGGCCGTTATCGCCAGTTCCACCAGATCGGTGTCGAAGTGTTCAACCTCGACGGTCCGGACATCGATGCCGAGCTGATCGTGCTGACCTGGCGCCTGTGGGGTGAGCTGGGCATCCGTGATGCGGTCAAGCTCGAACTCAACAGCCTGGGCACCAGCGAGTCCCGTGGTCGTTATCGCGAAGCACTGGTCGAGTTCCTGTCCGGGCACCTGGACAAGCTGGACGAAGACAGCCAGCGCCGCCTGAAGACCAATCCGCTGCGGGTCCTGGACACCAAGAACGCCGACACACAGGCGATTCTGGTCGATGCGCCGAAGATGGCCGACTACCTCGACGATGAGTCTCGCGTGCACTTCGAGGGCCTCAAGGCTCGCCTGGACGCCGCCGGCATTCCTTATGTGATCAACCCGAAGCTGGTTCGCGGGCTGGACTACTACAGCAAGACCGTTTTCGAATGGGTCACCGACAAACTCGGCGCCCAGGGCACCGTGTGTGCCGGTGGTCGTTACGACGGCCTGGTCGAGCAGATGGGCGGCAAGCCTACTGCCGGCGTCGGTTTCGCCATGGGCATCGAGCGTCTGGTGCTGTTGCTGGAAACCCTGGAGCAGATCCCGGCTGAGATCGCCCGTCAGGTCGACGTCTACCTCTGCGCCTTCGGCGAAGAAGCCGAACTGGCCGGCCTGGCCCTGGCAGAACGTGTGCGCGATCAATTACCCAACCTGCGTCTGCAAGTGAATGCCGGCGCCGGCAGTTTCAAAAGCCAGTTCAAGAAAGCCGACAAGAGCGGTGCGCTGTATGCATTGATCCTCGGCGACGACGAGATGGCCCAGCAAGTGGTAGGTTTCAAACCCCTGCGTGGCCAGGGCGAACAACAAAGCATTGCCTGGGATGCGCTTGCGGATCACCTGGCCACCTGCGTCGTGCAGGGTTGAAGCTGTCTTAAACAGCCGAATTAGCGATTAAGGAGTATTGGGGTGTCGAGTACCGAAGACGAAAATTTGGCGGATTTGAAGGATTGGTGGTCACGCAACGGCAAGCCCCTGGTCACTGGTGGCCTGTTGGCGCTGGTCATCGTGTTCGGCTGGCAGGCGTTCCAGAAGTATCAGAGCAACCAGTCGCAAGGCGCCTCGATGCTCTATCAGCAATTGCTGGAAACCACGCTGACGCCTGACGGCAAGCCTGATGCGGCGCGTGTTTCCGATCTCGCCGGCAAGCTCAACAGCGAATTCGCCGGCAGCGCCTACGCGCAGTACGGCAGCCTGTTCGTGGCGAAAGTCGCGGTCGACAGCGGCAAGCTCGATGACGCAGCCAGCGAACTGAAAGCCATTGTTGCCAAGCCTGCCAACCCGGCGCTGGGCGAAATCGCCCGTCAACGCCTGGCCCAGGTGCTGGCCGCGCAGAACAAGGTCGATGAAGCCCTGAAACTGCTCGAAGGCGATGCCGACAAGGCGTTCCTGGCCACTCGTGAAGAACTCAAGGGTGACCTGCTGGTGCAGTTGGGTCGTACCGATGAAGCACACGCGGCGTATCAAAAAGCCAAGGCGGCACTGTCGGATGAAGCGGCGGTCGGTGGCCTACAAATCAAGCTGGACGACCTGGCCAAAGGGGATGCGTGACGTGATCCGTTGGAAACATGCAGCATTGCTGGCCCTGGCCATTCTGGCCGCGGGTTGCAGCAGCAACAGCAAGAAAGAATTGCCACCGGCCGAGTTGACTGACTTCAAAGAAGAAGTGGTCCTGCAGAAACAGTGGAGTCGTTCGATCGGTGACGGTCAGGGCGAAACCTACAACATGCTGGTACCAGCAGTCGAAGGCGATACCATCTATGCCGCCGACGTGACCGGTGTGGTGATGGCACTGGATCGCAGCAACGGCGACGTCAAGTGGAAGAAAGATCTCGAACTGCCTGTTTCCGGCGCCGTTGGTGTAGGTTACGGTCTGCTGACGATTGGTACGACCAAGGGTGAAATCGTTGCCCTCGACGCCATCAACGGCGAAGAGAAATGGCGCGCTCGCGTGTCCAGCGAAGTTCTTGCACCACCTGCCAACAACGGCGACGTTGTGGTGGTTCAGACCCAGGATGATCGTCTGATCGGTCTGGATGCCGCGACCGGCAACCAGCGCTGGTTGTATGACAGCACACCTGCGGTGCTGACCCTGCGTGGCACCAGTGCGCCGATCGTAACCAACCGCCTCGCGGTGGCTGGCCTGTCGACCGGTAAAGTGGTTGCTCTGGATATTTCCAACGGCGTGCCGGTGTGGGAACAG
This sequence comes from Pseudomonas sp. Sample_24, assembly GCF_004307605.1. Classification (NCBI taxonomy): domain Bacteria; kingdom Pseudomonadati; phylum Pseudomonadota; class Gammaproteobacteria; order Pseudomonadales; family Pseudomonadaceae; genus Pseudomonas; species Pseudomonas sp. Sample_24. Next base: position 705 of record NZ_RCNW01000334.1, on the reverse strand, counting down.
CGTGTAGCGGTCCCGCAAGGCCGTTCGGAACTGGAGCGTGTTGTCGACATCGACGGCGGCTTGCTGCTGTCCGGCGGTACTTTGTATGTCGCCAGCTACCAGGGTCGCGTTGCGGCACTGGACCTGGAAAGCGGTCGTCAGCTCTGGCAGCGTGATGCTTCCAGCTATGCCGGTGTCGCCCAGGGTTTCGGTACCGTGTATGTGAGCCTGTCTTCGGGCACCGTTGAAGGCGTCGACGAGCGTTCCACCACCGCATTGTGGAGCAATGACTCGCTGGCCCGCCGTCAACTGTCGGCTCCGGAAGTGTTCTCCAGCTACGTTGCAGTCGGTGACCTGGAAGGTTACCTGCACTTGCTGAGTCAGGTGGACGGTCGTTTCGTCGGCCGCGAGCGCATCGACAGCGACGGCCTTCGCGCTCGTCCGCTGGTGGTGGGTGACACGATTTATGTATATGGCAACAGCGGCAAACTGGAAGCCCTGACCATTAAGTAAAGGTTTGACTATGCTTGGGGTTAATCCCCAAGCGGCCCCGTTTTGCGGGGCTCGCAGCGCTTACAGGCGCTGCCCCGAGCACCAGCCGCTGCCTCGCAGCGGCTTTTGTATTTTCTGAAATAACGAAGTGGAGAGCCGCATGGTTCCCGTAATCGCCCTGGTGGGCCGACCGAACGTCGGCAAGTCCACCTTGTTCAACCGCCTGACCAGGAC
>NZ_RCNW01000500.1:0-3333 GCF_004307605.1 Pseudomonas sp. Sample_24 | reverse complement strand
GCCGGCCGCTCGGAAGAACTGGGTAAGCAACTGCAAAAGATTGTCGACACCCTGCGCGAACTACCGGGCTGTGACTCCTACATGGTCGACCGCTGCCCTGAGGACAGTAACCGCTGGACCGTCAGCGCCCATTGGCAATCGGAAGCGGCCATGCAGTCGCACTTCAACAGCCCTCAGGTGCAGGGTTTCATCGACCTGATCGACTGCCAACTGGCCAATGCCGTCGACTTCAACAGCTTTCCGATTCGCTAAAAGCCAGATCGAAAAATCGCAGCCTGCGGCAGATCCTACAGGGTAGGAGCTGGCGCAGGCTGCGGTTTTTTTTGCTTTCAACGCTCAGGATTGGTCCCCTGACCTTCCGGAAAATTGGCTGTTTTCCAGTCCGGATGCGCAGCTTATTGTGATCCCGACAACCACTCTTAGAAGGTCATGAACATGAATGTTTTGCGCGTGTGTGCCACTCCTCTTGCTGCCCTGGCCCTGGCCTTTTCCGCCTCAGCCTTTGCCCATGACCCTTCGGAAAAGGTCACGGTGCTGCAAGACCAGATGCTGAAAAACGTACCGGGCAAAAAAGCATTGATGATCGAAGTCGATTACAAGCCCGGCCAATCGTCCATCGCCCACAGGCACGACGGTACGGCCATGGCCTATGTCCTTTCCGGGTCGATTACTTCCCAGGTCAAAGGCGAGAAAGCAGTGACCTACAAGGCGGGCGAATACTGGTACGAAGCGGCCGGCTCCGAGCACCTGGTCTCGAAAAACGCCAGCGCTACCGAGCCTGCAAAGTTGCTGGTGTTCATGGTGCTGTCGCCGGATGAAGAAGTGCTGGTCCCCTTGAAAAACTGATCGCTGAGCGAACAGCCATAAATGAAAACGTCCAAATATTCTATTCGGGCGTTTTTATTTCCAAGAGCAATTAACTTGCTCTGTTTAAACCAAACAATACTAGCAGGCTGCCAATAAGCACGAATATTGGCTATTTCATTCCGCGCTTCCCGGTTTAGTCTGGAATGACTGCCGACCCCTTCCGGCAACTTTAACTTCCTTACTGATGTTGTTTCACTGGAGTAACACAATGAAACTTGCACTTGTCAGTACGTTAACCCTTACAACTGCTCTTTTGTCTGGCTGCTCGGTTCCCACCGCACCTTCGGCGGTTTCCTCGCTGGACGGAATCTTCACGCAACCGGTTGGCCGCAGCAATGTGACTCGCATACCCAACGGCAGCCAGGTTGCCCTGGGCGTGGTGTACAGCCGCAACACCCAGGCCAACCGTGAATACCTGCAGGATTATCAGGCCAATGCCGGCACCGGTTTCGGCCAGAGCCTGTTGGTGCAGGAGATCCACGATGCCTACGTCGCCACCTCCAAGCCCGACCTCGCCGTGGATTGGGTCAAAGCCTCGTTACAGCGTCAGTTTGGCTCGGTCACGGTGTACCCGGACATGCAAAGCCTCAAGGCTGCGAAACCCGATGTGGTGGCCGTCATCGACAGCCGCAGCCAATTGATCACCTCGCGCAGTTCGGACGTCGAATCCAGAGTCAGTGCCGATTTCTATGACAACCAGTTCAATTATATCGGCACCGCGAAAGGCTATGACGCCAGAGCGCTCAGCCCGGTGTGGGCCGACTATAAACGCAGCGAAGAGATTATTGCTGACATTAACGAACAACAAAATGTACAAGTAAGGGCATTGCAGAAGTTTGACCAGTCGCTCAATAATTTATTGACTAGCCCGACAAGTAATGTGTCGATGATAAACAACATTCCGAATATGAAATTGTATTAAGTCGAATGGCCTCATCGCCAGCAAGCCGGCTCCTACAGGTTTTGCATCAACACATCACCGTAGGAGCCGGCTTGCTGGCGATGAGGCCTGACCTGACACCACAAAACCTTGGGACAAAAAAAACCCCGCGTCTCTCAATGCGGGGCTTTTTCATTCAGCGCCTGATCAGGCAGCCGGTTCCAGTTCTACCGCGACAGCAGCAGGCACTACCGCTTGCCCGCTCAACGCCAGGTCCAGCAGTTCACGGTTGGCCACTGCGTACATGGCGTAGTCGGTGCCGCTGGCGGCACGGATTTCCACCAGCATGGCACGCCAGCGTTCGATCATGCTGTCGTGCTGCGCCATCCACAGCGACAGGCGTGTTTCCACGTCCTGAGTGCCGTCGCCCTGTTGCAGGACCGAGATGGTGATCGCGCGTTGCTGCCAGTCCACATCATCACGGAACGCTTCACGGGCCAGGGCCTGCCAGTTGTTTTCAACCGGCAGAGCACTGATCTGTTGCATGTACCAGGTGATGTCCAGCGCACTGCCCACGGCGAAGTAAGCCTTGGCCACCTCGGCCGGGTCCTGGCCGGTCACGTCGGAAGCCTCGATGATCGGCAGCAGGGTGTACAGGTGCGAAGTGCCAGCCACCATGCGCGCCAGCAACTCCGGTACACCGGCTGCGACGTAAGCCTGGTAACGGGTCTGCCAGGTTTCGCGGATCTCGCCACTGAGCAACTCGTCGAGCTTGAGCCCCAGTTCCTTCAAATGCGGACCGAAGTGCGCCACATCACGGGCAGCGTTCTGCTCGTTGCGGCGGGCACGCAGGAACCAGCGCGTGGCGCGACGGCCCAGACGCATCAGCTCGTCCATCAGCTCCAGTTGCACGTCGGCGGAAACCTTGTAGTCCAGGTTTTCAATCTGACGGAACCAGTGCGGGAGATGGAAAATGTCGCGCACGATCACGTAAGCGCCAGCCACGTTCGCCGGGCTCATGCCGGTCGACTCTTTGAGTCGCTGCACGAAGGTGATGCCCATGTGGTTGACCAGATCGTTGGCGATCTGGGTGCTGACGATTTCGCGCTTCAGACGGTGACGGCGCATGGCTTCGGAGAACTTGCTCACCAGGGTCGGCGGGAAAGCGGTTTCCATGTCGCGGGTCAGGTAGTCGTCATCCGGGACCAGCGAATTGAGCAGCTGTTCCTTGAGGTCGATCTTGCTGTAGGAGATCAGCACCGACAACTCGGCACGGGTCAGGCCATGGCCTTCGGCGATGCGTTCGTTGATGGCTTCTTCGGACGGCAGGAACTCGATTGCACGATCCAGCTTGCCGCGACCTTCCAGATCGTTCATCAGACGCTTGTATTCGGCGATCCGCGGCAAGGCACGACGGGCTGCCAGGGACAATGCCTGAGTCTGCTTGTAGTTGTTGCCCAGCACCAGACCACCGACTTCGTCGGTCATGCTCGCCAGCAACTGGTTACGTTGCTTGTCGGTCATGTCGCCCGCCTGAACCACTTCGTTCAGCAGGATCTTGATGTTCACTTCGTGGTCGGAGCAGT
>NZ_RCNW01000321.1:0-104961 GCF_004307605.1 Pseudomonas sp. Sample_24 | reverse complement strand
CAAGGCTGATGGGCGCCGTCGTTGCGTTGGATACGCTGTTCAATGGCGGCCAGGTGTGGAAGGGCCGGCCTGCGCCGCCAGCCGTCAGCCCACAACCCACCGGGCATGCCGCGCTGGATGCGGCGCTGCCCACCGGTGGCTGGCCTGAGGCGGCGCTGACCGAAATCCTGCTGGCCGGGCAGGGCGTCGGTGAGTTGCAACTGGTGTGGCCGGCGCTGGCGCGGTTGTCGGCGGCAGGCGAGCGCATCGTGCTGGTGGCGCCGCCATACGTGCCATATCCGCAGGCCTGGCAGAACGCCGGGGTCGATCTGCGCCAGTTGTCGATCATCCAGGCCAGTGAACGCGATGCGCTGTGGGCCGCGGAACAATGCCTGCGTTCGGGCAGTTGCGGTGCGGTGCTGTGCTGGCCGCACAAGGCGGATGATCGCGCCTTGCGTCGCTTGCAGGTGGCGGCGGAAACCGGCCAGACCCTGGCATTCGCCTACCGTTCGCTCAATGAAGCGGTCAACCCTTCGCCGGCGGCGCTGCGCATCGCCATCGATGCCAGACCGGCGCAATTGCGCGTGCTCAAGTGTCGGGGCGGGCTGGCCCGGTCGGCACCGATTGCCTTCGCCGTAGGGCATTGAGGTTGCCATGCGCTGGGTGTGTATCCTTTTCCCGCAATTGGCGCTGGACGCAGTACTGCGTCAGCGCACCGATCCCGATGAACCGCTGGCGCTGCTGACCGGTCCGGCTCAGCGCCGGATGCTGCAAGCGGTCAACGGCCCGGCACGCGCCCTGGGCCTGCGCCCCGGCCAGTCCATGAGCGCCGCCCAGGCCCTGAGCAAGGGCTTTGCCACGGCCGAATACGACGTCGCCGACATCGAGCACTGGCAGCAGTTTCTGGCGGCCTGGGCCTATCGGTTCAGCTCCCAGGTCAGCGTCCATTATCCGCGGGCCCTGGTGTTTGAAATCGAATCCAGCCTGGGCCTGTTCGGCGACTGGCCGCAATTCGAGGCGCGCCTGCGCAACGAGCTTGGCGAACTGGGCTTTCGTCACCGCATTGTCGCTGCGCCCAACCCGGTGGCGGCACGAATGCTGGCCAATGCCTATGACGGTCTGGTGGTGGCCAATGATCAAGCCTTGCAGTATCACCTCGGACAAATGCCCATCGACCGCATCGGCCTTGAGGCCAGCGTCGCCACGGCGTTGTCGCGCATGGGGCTGCGCACCCTGAGTCAGGTGCAGGCCTTGCCCCGGCACAGCCTGGCCCGGCGTTTCGAAGCCCAGGTGCTCAGGCATCTCGACACTTTGTTCGGGTTGCGGCGGCTGGCCCTGGCGTTCTACTTGCCACCGGATCGCTTCGACGTGCGCATCGAACTCAACTTCGATGTGCAATCCCATCAGGCCTTGCTGTTTCCGCTGCGTCGATTGACCGGTGACCTGTCGGCGTTTCTCTGTGGTCGCGACAGCGGCGTGCAGCGTTTCGACCTGCACCTGGAACACGCCGGATTGCCGGACACGGTGATCAAGGTCGGCCTGCTCAGCGCGGAGCGCGACCCGGCGATGCTTTTCGAATTGGCCCGGGGCCGGCTGGAGCAGGTTCAGGTCGAGGCCCCGGTGCGCGGTTTTCGCCTGTGCGCCGAAGACTTGCCGGCCTTCGTGCCCCAGTTTCAAGAACTGTTCGACGACCGTCCGCAGCAATCCTTGCCCTGGGAGCAACTGCGCGAACGCCTGCGTGCGCGGTTGGGGGATGAGGCGGTGCATGGTTTGCGCTTTCAGGCCGATCACCGCCCCGAGTGTGCGTGGCAGGCCCGTGCCGACAGCCAGCCCTGCGCAGGATTCCCGACCGTGCAGCGTCCGGGCTGGCTGCTGACCGAACCGCTGACGGTGCACGAAGGCTCGACCCGTATCCTCATGGGGCCGGAACGTATCGAGTCCGGCTGGTGGGACGGTGATGATGTGCGCCGCGATTACTACCTGATCGAAACCCGCGCCGGTCAGCAGGGCTGGGCCTACCGTGTGGTGGGCGAGAATGGCCCGTTGTGGCTGCAAGGCTGGTTCGCATGAGTGCCGGGTATGCCGAACTGCACTGCCTGTCGAACTTCAGTTTCCAGCGCGGTGCCTCGAGTGCCCTTGAACTGTTTCAACGGGCGAAAAAGCAGGGCTATCAAGCCTTGGCGATCACCGACGAATGCACGCTGGCCGGGATCGTCCGCGCCTGGCAAGCGGCGAAATCCGTTGAGTTGCCGTTGATTATCGGCAGCGAAATCCGCATCGAAAACGGCCCGAAACTGGTGTTGCTGGTGGAGAGCCTTGAGGGCTATCAGACGCTGTGCCGTTTGATCACCCGCGCCCGACGCCGTACGCAGAAAGGCCAGTACCGGATATTGCGCGAGGATTTCAGCGAACCATTGCCCGGGCTGTTGGTGCTGTGGGTGCCTGACACGGTGAATGACGTGGAGCAGGGCCGCTGGCTGCAACAGGTCTTTGCAGAACGGCTGTGGCTGGCGGTGCAGTTGCATCGGTGCCAGGACGATGTCCGCCGTCTCAACGACCTGCTGGCCCTGGCCCGGGAACTGCGGATTCCAGCGGTGGCCTGTGGCGATGTGCACATGCATGCACGCGGGCGCCGGGCCTTGCAGGACACCATGACCGCGATCCGCCATCACCTGCCGGTGGCCGATGCCGGGTTGCGCCTGCATCCCAATGGTGAACGGCATCTGCGCAGCCTCGAGGTTCTGTCCAGTCTGTATCCGCCAGCCTTGCTCGACGAAACGCTGGCCATAGCCCGGCGCTGCTCGTTCGACCTCGGCCAGTTGCGTTATCAATATCCTCGGGAGCTGGTGCCTGCAGGGCATTCGGCCGCGTCGTGGCTACGTGACCTCACAGAAAAGGGCGTCGCGTGGCGTTGGCCAAAAGGCCCGAAAATCGAAGTGCTGAAGCAGATCGACAAAGAACTGGAGCTGATTGCCGAGCTGGGCTACGAAAGTTATTTCCTGACCGTCCACGACATCGTGCGCTTCGCCCGTGAACAGCAGATTCTTTGCCAAGGGCGCGGTTCTGCCGCTAACTCGGCGGTGTGTTTTGCCTTGGGCATCACCGAAATAGATCCGGATCGCACCACGTTGTTGTTCGAACGCTTTATTTCCAAGGAGCGCAACGAGCCCCCGGACATTGATGTCGACTTCGAGCATGAGCGGCGCGAGGAAGTCTTGCAGTACGTGTTCCAGCGTTATGGCCGGGCCCGTGCTGCGCTGACGGCGGTGGTCAGCACCTACCACGCGGCGGGCGCGGTGCGCGACGTCGCCAAGGCGCTGGGTTTGCCAGCGGACCAGATCAACGCCCTGGCCGACTGCTGCGGTCACTGGAGCGATCAAACCCCACCCGTGGAACGCTTGCTCGAGAGCGGTTTCGATCCCGAGAGCCCGATACTGCGGCGGGTGCTGAGCTTGACGGGACAACTGATCGGCTTCCCCCGGCATCTGTCCCAGCATCCCGGCGGCTTCGTGATTTCCGAGCAGCCGCTGGACAGTCTGGTCCCGGTGGAAAATGCGGCCATGGCCGAGCGCACCATCATCCAGTGGGACAAGGACGACCTCGACGCGGTGGGGTTGCTCAAGGTCGACATTCTCGCGCTGGGCATGCTCAGCGCGATTCGTCGCTGTTTCGATCTGGTGCGTCGACACCGAAACCTCGACTTGAGCCTGGCGACGATTCCGCCCGAAGACGCGGCCACCTACGAAATGATCGGTCGCGCCGACACGGTCGGCGTGTTTCAGATCGAGTCCAGGGCGCAGATGTCGATGCTGCCGAGGCTGCGGCCAAAGACGTTTTACGATCTGGTGATCGAGGTGGCAATCGTGCGGCCCGGGCCGATCCAGGGCGGCATGGTGCACCCGTACCTGCGACGGCGAAACAAGGAAGAACCGGAGGTTTATCCGTCGCCGGAACTGGAAGTCGTGCTCAAGCGCACCCTTGGCGTACCGCTGTTCCAGGAACAAGTGATGCAGATCGCCATTGTCGCCGCCGACTACAGTCCCGGCGAGGCCGACCAGTTGCGCCGTTCCATGGCTGCCTGGAAACGTCATGGCGGGCTTGAACCGCACAAGGAACGACTGGCGGCCGGTATGAAAAAGAACGGCTACAGCGCTGAATTCGCCGCGCAGATTTTCGAGCAGATCAAAGGCTTCGGCAGTTACGGTTTTCCCGAGTCCCATGCCGCCAGTTTTGCGTTGTTGACCTATGCCAGTTGCTGGCTGAAATGCCACGAACCGGCGGCATTCGCCTGTGCGCTGATCAACAGTTGGCCCATGGGTTTCTACAGCCCGGACCAGATTCTGCAGGACGCGCGTCGCCATCACTTGCAGATTCGTCCGGTGGACGTGCGGGCCAGCGACTGGGATTGCAGCCTGGAACCGGTCACCGGCGCACAACCGGCGATTCGCATGGGCCTGCGGATGATCAAGGGCTTTCGCGAGGACGATGCCCGGCGTATTGAAGCGGCCCGTTGTACAGGCGCGTTTGCCGACATTGCCGACCTCGGCGAACGGGCACGACTCGATGCCCGCGCCCGCGAGCAACTGGCCGATGCCGGAGCATTGCGCGGGCTGGCCGGTGATCGCCATCGGGCGCGCTGGGAGGTCGCGGGTGTGCAAAGGCAGCTCGGTTTGTTTGCCGGGCTGCCGAGCCAGGAGGAGGGCGCCATCGTGCTGCCCAAACCCACGGTCGGCGAAGACCTGCGGGCCGATTACAACAGCCTCGGCACCACCCTCGGTCCGCATCCGCTGGCGTTGCTGCGCGCTGAGTTGAAAGCCCGGCGCTGCCGCAGTTCGAAGGAGCTGCTGGAGGTCGACCACGGTCGCCCGGTCAGCGTCGCCGGGCTGGTGACCGGCCGACAACGCCCGGGCACCGCCAGCGGTGTGACCTTCGTCACCCTGGAAGACGAGTTTGGCAACGTCAATGTGGTGGTCTGGCGCGACCTGGCCGACCGGCAACGAAAGGTGTTGGTCGGCTCGCAGTTGCTCAAGGTCGATGGCCGCTGGGAGCGCGAAGGCGAAGTACGACACCTGATTGCCGGGCGCTTGAGTGACCTGAGCTCCTTGCTGGACGGCATCAGCGTGCGCAGCCGGGATTTCCACTAACCCATGGTGAACTGACTTTTGTGGCGAGGGAGCTTGCTCCCGCTGTGCCGCGAAGCGGACCCAGAATCATCGCGCGCAATGATTCAACGACCGCTGCGCAGCCGGGCGGGAGCAAGCTCCCTCGCCACAGCGGGTTTTGATGATTTTTATTTAGCCAGCGGCCAAAACCGCTCACCGCCGCCCGGTGCATCGGTCCAGGCCTGCAACGACCGTGTCGGCAAGTCGAAGTAATCCCGCGTACGGGCATAACCATGGCCGCCCATGCGGCCAATCGCATCGAGCCCCAGTTGATCGATGTACAGGGTTTTCGGGTCGATCAGCTCGTCCCGCACATGGGCCATCAGCACTTCACCAAAGATGATTTCCCGGGATTGGCCGATGGACAGCGCCATCATCCGCCGACATTCCAGTGCTACCGGGGCTTCACCGATCCGCGGGCATTTGACCGTGGTGCCGGGGATGGCGGTGAGGCCGGCCGCGGTCAGTTCGTCGAAGCCGGGAGCGAAAGGCACGGCACAAACGTTCATGGCCTCCACCAGCGCATCGCTGACGATGTTCACGGTGAACTCCTGGTTGAGCTGGATGTTGCGCGTGGTGTCCTTGGGGCTTTGATCGCCATAGTTTTCCACGCCCAGGGCGAGGATCGGCGGGTCGGCGGAAAGCGCATTGAAAAAGCTGAACGGCGCGGCATTGACTCGGCCTTCGCCATCGACCGTGGTGACCAGCGCAATAGGGCGCGGCACCACACTGCCGATCAGAATCTTGTATTTGTCCCGTGGGCTCAGTTGGCTGAAGTCAAAGCTTTGCATAGTCAGAAATCTCTAGAGGAGAGGGTCAAGGGCGCACAGTGGCGCCTGTGCGCTGTAGTCGTCGGCGTACGGGATGGCCGGTTGGAACAGACCTTTCCAGTCCGGTTGACCGAAGGCGCGATCGCTGTGGCTGCGCATCAGTTTTTCGAATTGTCGTTGGGCCTGGCGTTGCAGGGCGGGGTAGTCGACGCCTTGGACCTGACCTTCGTGCATCACGCAGCGGCCATCGATGTAACTGGCGATGCAGTCGTCACCGCGCCCGGCCAGAACCAGGTTTTTCAGCGGATCGAATAACGGCCCCAGGTGCATTCCGCGCAGATTGAACACCGTGATGTCGGCCTTGCAGCCCGGCGCGAGGCGACCGATATCGTCGCGGCCCAGTGCCTTGGCGCCGCCAAGGGTCGCCGCGTTGTACAGGTCCAGCGCGCTGGTCAGTTGATTGCCGCCCTCCATCAGGCGCGCAATGTTCAAGCCTTGACGCATGTTGTCCAGCAAGTCCGCCGGCCAGGTATCGGTGCCCAACGCGAAGTTGATGCCTTTGGCCCGATAGCGGCCGAACGAATTCAGCGCCTCGCCATCCCGGGCAAACACCACCGGGCAATGCACCAGGCTGGCGCCGCCATCCACCACTTGCTGCAGGTCTGCATCGCCGCGGGTATAGATGCCGTGGGGCAACAGGCTGCGCGGGGTCAGCAAGTCCAGTTGCTGCAACCAGCCCAGTGGCGACGTGCCGCGCAGTTGCTCAACCATGGCCACTTCGCCGAGACCCTGACAGCAATGCAAGCGCATCGGCGCGTTCAGCTCGCGGCTCAATGCGGCGGTGCGTTGCAACAAGGCCGGCGTGCAGGTCTGGATGCGATCAGGCAGTAGCGCACCGCGAATCAGGCCGCCGTTCGCGCCGTCGAAATCCACGAAAAAGCGCTCGGCCGCATCGAGTCCGGCCATGCCCCGGGGTTCATCCCAGTGATGCGCCAGGGTGCCGTCGGCCTGCCAGTAGCTCATCCCGCTCATGTAGCAAGGACCGAGGTAAGTACGCAGGCCCAACTCGGCCGCCACACCGGCCACGGCCGCGAACTCGTCGTAGGTTTCCGCCCATTCGCGGTAGTACATCGAGGTGATCGGCATGGCGGTGGTGATGCCGTTGCGGATCAGTTGCGTAAAGGCGTAGCGATACTTGGACACTTCTTCTTCAAGGCTGTAACTCTCCCGCGGGCCGCGCGCCAGATATTCCGCGGACCACATGCGACCCATGTCGCGTTCTTCGCCGTTGTCCAGCGTCAACACCGTGGAATCGAGATCACCAAGGGCGTCCAGATCAATGAAGCCGGGGCCGATCAGTGCGTTGCCGTAGTCGATCCATTGATCCACCGGCCCAGCATAACCGCGCCCGACAAACTCAATGCGTGACCCGTTGAAGACCACTTCGCCGTCGCGCCACAGCACATGCTGCACACCGTCGAAGCCGACCACGCAACCGGCTCGCAAACCGATGCGTTTCACAGTCGGCTTTCCAGCAAGCGACCAGCCGATGCGATCAACCGACCTGCGCGATAGACCTGACGCAGCGGCCGGGAAACCACCGCCTCACCCAGTGTTTGTACCGGCATCAGCAGGAAGTCCGCCGGCTGGCCGATCCCCAGGCGATTCGCTTCGCGGCCCAAAGCCTGGGCGCCATTCACCGTCGCGGCCTCAAACGCCGCTGCCAACTCTTCGTCCTTGTTCAAATCGAAACGGAACGCCAGCAACATGGCGCGCTCGAGCATGTCGCCATTACCCATGGGCGACCAGGCATCACGGATGCCGTCAGACCCCAGGCACACATTCACCCCGGTTTCACGCAAGGCAAGGAACGGCGGCACGGCGCAGTCGGCAGGCGCCGAACTCATCAGCGAAATGTTCAAGGCAGCCAAGCGTTCGGCCAATGGTTTGACCTGACTCCACGGCAGCATGCCGAGGCAATAGGCGTGGCTGATCATCACTCGACCCTGGCGGTTGAAACGCTCGGTGTAGTCAGCGATCAGTGCAATCTGCCACAGGCCCAATTCGCCCTTGTCGTGCAGGTGAATGTCCACGCCGCGGTCAAAATCGCTGGCCAGCTTGAACACGAAATCCAGTTGCGCGACGGGATCATTGTCAATGCCACACGGATCGAGCCCGCCGACGTTTTCCACGCCGAGGGCCATGGCTTCGCGCATCAGTTCGGCCGTACCGGGGCGGCTGATCAGGCCGGTTTGCGGGAATACCACCAGTTGCAGGTCGATCAGGTCACGGTATTTTTCGCGCAATTGCTGCATGGCCTCGACGTGACGCAAACCGAACTCCGGGTCGATGTCGACGTGGCAGCGCATCGTCAGCGAGCCACGGGCGATGCAGTTTTCCAGCAGCGCGCCGGCCCGTTGCGCGATGGGTGTCGTGACCTCGCGCAGGATGCGCCGTTCGTTGGCGATGTAGTCCTTGAGCGTCGGACCGGCGCTGTTTGGACGCCAGGGTTGGCCCCAAAGGGTTTTGTCCAGGTGCACATGGCTTTCCACCAGTGCCGGGGTCAGGAGTTGGTTCTGGCCATCGATGTCGGTCGCCAGCAGTTCGCTGGAGGAGGCCGGGCGGCGTTGGCTGAACCGACCGTTTTCGATCAACAGGTCCAAGGCGGTCGAACCGTAGGGCCGCACGTTGCGCAGCCAGCGGGGTTGGGTCATTGCGTACCTCAAAATTTTTGGTGTTTGCGCGGGCCTCATCGCTGGCAAGCCAGCTCCCACAGTGATTTGCATTGATCACAAAACGTGTGAACACCTTCAAACCCTGTGGGAGCTGGCTTGCCAGCGATGGCCGCGACTCGGTTTCAAACCGGGCGATCAGCCCTTGAGCTTGGCCCAGATCCGGTCCTGCAGTTCCCGCGCCTTGTTGCTGCATTCCTTCTCGGGACGCAGGCGCGAGGCGAATTCGTCGGGCATGTTGATGGCGTCCATGACCCGCCATTTGGCGTCGATCAACTTGTCGCTCTGAATGCCGTTGGCGTAGGCGATGGCGTTGGACACGGCGGCGGCGTTTTCCGGCTTCATCATCCAGTCGATGAAGATTTTCGCGTTGCCGGGATGCGGTGCGCTTTTCGGCACGGCGAAGTTGTCCTGGAACATCGCCAGGCCTTCCTTCGGATAGACGTACTTGATCGTGCTCTTCTGCAAGGTGGCCCGGGCGGTGGAGCCGTTCCAGTTCTGCATCATGATCACTTCACCGGAGGCCATGCGGTCGACGGTGTTGTCCGAGCTGTACATCTTCAGGAACGGTTTCTGCTTTTGCAGCAGTTCGAGGATGCGTTTGGCGTCCTGCGGGTTTTCGCTGCACTCGTCGACGTTCAGGTAGTGGCTGGCGGCGTTGATCACGCTGCTGGAGGTGTCGAGGGCGGCGAGTTGGCCTTGCAGTTCCTTGCGCGGTTCGAAGAACTCTTTCCACGAGTCGTCGAGTTTGCCGCCAGGCACCCGGGCGCTGTCATAGGAAAACCCGGTGGTGCCCCACAGGTAAGGCGCGGAGAATTTGCGGCCAGGGTCGAAGCTCGGGTCACGGAACGCCGGTTTGACGTACTGGAAATTGGGCAGGGTCGAAGCGTCGATTTCCAGCAGCAAGTCCTGGTTGATCAGGGTGCGCATGATCGATTGCGACGGTACGATCACGTCATAGGCCGCGCCACCGGCCTGCAGTTTGGCCAGCAGGGTTTCGTTGCTGTCGTAGCCGTCCATGGTGACTTTGATGCCGGTCTCCTTTTCAAACTTGGCCAGCAACTCGACCGGGTAGTAATCGGTCCAGTTGTAGAAGAACAGCTCTTTGGGCTCGGCGGCCTGGACGCTGAAAGCAGTGAAGCAACTCAAGGCCAGACCGGCAACGGCGAAACGCATGCTTTTGACTTTCTTGCTCATAACGGAAGGCTCCAGGCTCATTGTTGTTTGCCGCGCTGTCCCAGCCAGAAAGCCAGCACTACCAGCACGATGGAAATCACCAGCATCAGGGTCGAGATCGCATTGATCTCCGGCGTTACCCCGGACTTGATTGCCGAGAAGATGTACACCGGCAGCGTCGTCGAACCCGGTCCTGCGACGAAGAACGTCATGATGAAATCGTCGAGGCTGACTACGAACGCCAGCACCGCTCCGGACAACACCGCCGGCCATAACAGCGGCAGCGTCACTCGGCGAAACACCTGCCACGGGTTGGCGTAGAGGTCGTTGGCCGCTTCCAGCAGACTCTTGTCCAGGTCATTCAGGCGTGCGCGGATCGGCAAATAGGCAAAGGGAATGCAGAAGCCGATGTGCGCGACGATCACCGTCAGCAAACCGAGCTTGATTCCCAGGGCCATGAACAGCAGCAGCGTGGCGACCGCGGTGACGATCTCCGGCAGGATCAACGGCAGGTTGATCCCACCCTCGACCATTTTCTGTCCGTAGAACGGCCGGTAAGTCGCCAGTGCCGCGAGCAGCGCAATCGCGGTGGCGCAGACCGTGGCGATGCTGGCGACGATGATCGAGTTCAGCGCCGCCGTCTGGATCGACGGGTTGGCCAGGATGCGCCCGTACCAGGCGAAGGAAAATTCGGTCCAGACCGTGGCCGAGCGATTGGCGTTGAAGCTGTAGGCGATCAACACGAAAATCGGCAGGTACAGGTAGGCCAGGATCAACAGGCTGACTTCGCGGGTCAGCGGCAGTTTTTTCAGGTGCAAGGCAATCATGCGGTAGCTCCCCGACGAAGGGTTTTGGCGGCGCTGCGGCTATACAAGGCGTACAGCACCAGCGACAGCAGCAGAATTCCCAGCAACAGGAACGACAGCGAACTGCCCAGCGGCCAATTGCGCGCGGTGCCGAATTGCTGCTGGATCAGGTTGCCGATCATCAAGGTCTTGCCACCGCCGAGAATCGCTGGGGTGATAAATGCGCCCAGGCTCGGCACGAACACCAGCAGGGAGCCGGCTATCACGCCCGGCATCGACAGTGGCAGGATGATCCGCCGCAACGCGTGCCAGCGATTGGCGCCAAGGTCATAGGCGGCTTCCACCAGGCGCCAGTCGAGTTTTTCCAGAGTCGAGTAGATCGGCAGAATCATGAACGGCAGGAAGCTGTAGACCAGCCCGACGCTGACCGCGAAGTCGTTGTAGAGCAGGGTGATGCCACCGGCCTGGGGCAACAGCGCGTTGAGGCCTTGGGCGACCCAGCCGTGTTCGCGCAGGATGATCAGCCAGGCGTAGTTGCGGATCAGCAGGTTGGTCCAGAACGGGATGGTGATCAGCAACACCATCAGGTTGCGTCGACGCGGGGTCAGGCTCGACATCCACAACGCCACCGGAAAGCCGAACAGGAAACACAGGATGGTGGTGCCACCGGCCTGGAACACCGAACGGATCAGCGCCTGGGCATAGACCCAGTTCAGCTCCAGTTCGCCATCGAAACCCTCCTGGAAAAACAGCTGCACGTAACTTTGCAATTGCCAGTCGGCCTGCCAGTCAACGCCACCGTAGACGTTGCGCGGCAACAGGCTGATGTAACCCATGATGCCCAGCGGGATGGCGATCAGCGCCAGCAGGGTCAGGACCACCGGGCTGAGCAATAGCGCACGGTTGAGGGCGGGAGAAGTACTGCTGACGCTCATCTCAGGCCTCCATCAACAGGCAGGCGTGGGGCGGCAGGTTGACCGCGACGCGATCGCCGACCACTCGGCCATGGTTCAGGCCTTCGTTGTTCTCGCGCAGCATGACTTTGATGTCATTGTTCAGGCGGCACTGATAGAGGGTTGCCGTGCCGACATACAACACGGCCTCGATCACGCCGCGCAGGTGATGCGGTTGCGCCGGATCGACCAGTTGCGAGCGCTCGGGGCGAAACGCCAGTTGCACCCTGGAGCCGTCGAAGCCTTGGGCCGGGCAGGGGATCTCAACCGGCATGCCGTTGGGCACGAAGAGTTTTTCATTTTGCTGGCCACGCTTGAGGTGGCCGGGAAGGAAGTTGATGTCGCCGATGAATTGCGCGACGAACTGGTGCTGCGGACGCTCGTAGATGTCATTCGGTGTGCCGATCTGCAAGATCTTCCCGGCCGACATCACCGCAATGCGATCGGACAGGGTCAGTGCTTCTTCCTGATCGTGGGTGACGAAAATGAAGGTGATCCCGGCTTCTTTTTGCACGCGCTTGAGTTCGACCTGCATTTCCTTGCGCAGCTTTAGATCCAGCGCCGACAGCGGTTCATCCAGCAACAGCACTTTGGGTTTTGGCGCCAGAGCGCGGGCCAGAGCCACCCGTTGCTGCTGGCCGCCGGACAGTTCGGCCGGTTTGCGTTTGGCCAGGTGCTGCATTTGCACCAGCGCCAGCATCTCATCGACGCGTTGCGGGATCAGTTTGCGATCAAGGCCCTGCATCTCCAGGCCGAAGGCGATATTCTGCGCAACACTCATGTGTGGAAACAGCGCGTAGCTCTGGAATACCGTGTTGACCCGACGCTTGAACGGCGGCAGGTCATTCACCGGTTCGCCGGCCAGACGGATTTCACCGTCGCTGACGTGCTCGAAACCGGCAATTGTGCGCAGCAAGGTGGTTTTGCCGCAGCCAGAAGGGCCAAGCAGGGTAAAGAATTCGTTGTCGGCGATATCGACCGAGACGTTGTCCAGGGCTGGAGCCAGCCCGGGATCGTCGGAATAGCGCTTGGAGACGTTTCGCACTTCAATTGCAACTGGATGACCCATAATGGTGCATTCCTCTAATTATTGTATGCAAAATCTGGATGCAATTTAGAAATACCCGGATTAACCTGCCGGTGCAAGCCCCTTTTTCAATGGCTGGTTATTTCGCCAGGGCTGTTTGCACAGGGCGCCAGGAGTTGATGAATGACTGAAAAGAAACTGGAAACCACGGTCGACCGCGTCTACCAAGGGGTTTACGAAGCGATCAGCAAGCGTTCGTTGCGTCCGGGAATGAAACTCGGAGAGGCTTCCTTGGCCGAGCTTTTTAATGTCAGCCGTACGTCAGTCCGAGCCGCGCTCAAGCAATTGGAGGCTGACGGATTGGTCACCACCGAACCCAATAAAGGTGCATCGGTGTCGCTGCCCAGTGACGAAGAGATCCGTTCGCTGTTCGAGACCCGGCGCTTGATCGAAATCGGCATCGTCAGTGAACTGTGTCGGCGGCGCGATACAGCGGTGACACAGGACCTGCGCGATCACTTGTTGCTGGAAGATGAAGCGCACCAGAGCGGCGATCACGAACGGCTGATTCATCTGCTCGGCGAGTTCCACATCAAACTGGCTCGCAGCCTGAACAACCCGGTGCTGCTCGATTGGTTCCAGAAGCTGATATCCCGCGCTTCTCTGTACGCCGCAGCGCTGGACGACGACAGTCATGAAGCCTGCCGCGACGATGAACATTTGCGACTGATCGAGTACATCGAAGCCGGCAACCAGAGCGCCGCTATCGAACTGACCTGCATGCATTTGAATGGTATCGAGAAGGCGATCCTCGATGTGGCCGCGACCCTCAAAACCAGCTATAACCCGCTCAAGCATTTAATAGAGGTTTGAATTCAACGCAGATCGATGCAGGAGCGAGCCTGCTCGCGATGGACGTCAACGATAACGTTCCCTGACTGATTGATCGCAGTGTCTTGAGATTTTTCGCCAGCAGGCTGGCTCCTACAGGGACTGAGGCGTTTGCGGGCCGGAGGTTGGCCCGTGAGAATCAGCTATACCTCTATGAAACGAATGGCGCGCACGATGCTCGAAACAATCGGGTGCAGTAACCGGGGCGTAGAGTCAGCCTATGCAATTTCTAGAAGATAGCCATGGGTGTTCTGGCTGGAACGGCGAAATGGCCGAGCGCATTCGTACGTTCGACTGGAGCGGGACCGAGTTGGGCGCGATCGAAAACTGGTCCAAAAGCCTGAGCGGCACGGTGCAGTTGATGCTTGCTTCGCCGTTGCCGATGGTGATGCTCTGGGGACGGCCAGGCTACATGATCTACAACGACGCCTATTCGCAGTTTGCCGGCGGGCGTCATCCGTATCTGTTGGGGTCACCGGTTGAGCTGGGCTGGCCGGAAGTTGCCGAATTCAATCGGCACGTGGTCGATACCTGCCTGGCGGGCGGCACCTTGTCCTATCGCAACAAGGAACTGGTATTGCTGCGCGACGGTGTGCCGGAAGACGTCTGGCTGGATCTCTATTACAGCCCGGTCGCCAACGATGACGGTTACCCCGGCGGGGTCATGGCCATGGTGGTGGAAACCACCGAGTTGGTGATTTCCGAGCGTCTGCGCCAAGCCGCGGAAAATGCCTATCGCGCCGACAACGAACGGGTACGTCTGGCACTCAATGCCGGAGCCTTGCTCGGCTCATTTGTCTGGGACATCAAGTCCAACGTGTTGAGTGGCGATGATCGCTTTGCCCGCACCTTTTCCTATCCTGCCGGGCAGAGCCTGGACAACCTGCCGCAGGAAATTGCCGAAGCGCGCATCCATCCCGACGATCTCGCCTGGGTTCAGGAACAAGTCAAGCAATCGATGCAGACCGGCTCGCCATTCAACGCCGAATACCGGGTGTTGCGTCCTGACGGCAGTTTCCTGTGGGTGTTGGCCAGCGGTTGTTGCGAGTTCGATGAACAGGATCAGCCTTTGCGTTTTCCCGGTGTGCTGATCGACATTCACGAACGCAAGATCGCCGAAGAATCCTTGCTCAAGTTCACCCGGGATCTGGAGCAGCGCGTGGCCTATGAAGTCGAAGCGCGGCTGGTGGCGGAGGAGCAGTTGCGCCAGTCGCAGAAGCTCGAAGCCATTGGCGGTCTCACCGGTGGCGTGGCCCACGACTTCAATAACCTGTTGCAGGTGATCGCCGGCAACCTGCATTTACTGGCGCGCCACGAACCGGACAACGTCAACGTGCAACGTCGGGTCAATTCCTCGCTTGCCGCTGTCGAGCGCGGTGCAAAATTGTCTTCGCAGCTGTTGGCCTTCGCCCGTCGTCAACCGCTTTCCCCGGCGATATGTACGCCGCAGCAGATTTTTGACGGCCTCGGCGAATTGTTGCAACGTGCGTTGGGCGAAACCATCCTGGTGCATATGACCGCGCCCGCTGAGCCCTGGCGGGTTTTTGTCGACCGCAATCAGTTGGAAAACGCCATTCTCAACCTGGTGATCAATGCCCGCGACGCAATGAAAGGCGAGGGGACGATCGAGTTGAGCGCCGACAACATTCGCCTGGACCGTGAGTTCTGTACCGGCAAAGGCATCGTGCCCGGTGACTATGTACAAGTCAGCGTGGCCGACACCGGGGGCGGCATGGCGCCGCAGGTGCTCGCCCAGGCATTTGAACCGTTTTTCACCACCAAGCCCGACGGACAGGGAACGGGGTTGGGGCTGAGCATGGTGTTCGGTTTCGTCAAGCAGAGTGGCGGCCATATCGAGATGTCCAGCGTCGTCGGCCAGGGCACGCGGGTGGCCCTTTATTTTCCGCGCAGCCTGCGTCCGATGGACAGCGAAAGCAGCACGCCGGACGTGCAGCAGCGTGGCGGACACGAGCGGGTGCTGGTGGTGGAAGACAACGACGCGGTGCGTGCTTCGTCGGTGGAATTGCTGCGAGAGGAGGGCTATGAGGTGCTGACCGCCGCGAACGCCGATGTCGCCATGCAAATGCTGTTGGAGGGCGTATCGGTGGATCTGATTTTTACCGATGTGGTCATGCCTGGCCTGATCAAGAGTTCGGACCTGGCCGCCTGGGCCAAGGTGCAAAATCCTCCGGTGGCGGTGCTGTTCACCTCAGGGCATACCCGTGACATCATCTCGCGTAATCACCAGCTCAGCCCCGATACCCATCTGCTGAGCAAACCCTACAGCCCGGATGCGCTGACCCGGATGATTCGCACGGTCCTCAACGGCTGACACCGGATTTTTTCGCGACCTTACTTTTCAAGGCTACCCGATGACTTCAACGCGCACCTCCAACCCAAAATCCGGCATGGTCAGGGTGCGCGGCGCCCGGGAACACAATCTCAAGAACGTCGACGTCGATATCCCGCGCGATGCCTTGGTCGTGTTCACCGGCGTGTCCGGATCGGGCAAGTCGTCACTGGCGTTTTCGACGTTGTATGCCGAAGCGCAACGGCGTTATTTCGAATCGGTGGCGCCGTATGCGCGGCGGTTGATCGATCAGGTCGGCGTGCCGGACGTGGACTCCATCGAAGGCTTGCCGCCTGCCGTCGCCTTGCAGCAGCAACGGGGCACGCCGAGTACACGTTCTTCGGTGGGCAGCGTAACGACGCTGTCGAGCCTGATCCGCATGTTGTATTCCCGTGCCGGCAGCTACCCGGCGGGGCAACCGATGCTGTATGCCGAAGACTTTTCCCCGAATACACCGCAAGGCGCCTGCCCTGAGTGCCATGGGCTGGGCCGGGTCTATGAAGTCACCGAAGCGCTGATGGTGCCGGACCCGAACCTGACCATCCGCCAGCGTGCCGTGGCGTCCTGGCCGTTGGCATGGCAGGGCCAGAACCTGCGGGACATTCTGGTGACCATGGGCTATGACGTCGATATTCCTTGGCGCAAACTGCCGAAAAAACAGCGCGACTGGATTCTCTTCACTGAAGAAACGCCTACGGTGCCGGTGTATGCCGGGCTTACGCCGGAAGAAACCCGGGTCGCCCTCAAGCGCAAAATGGAGCCGAGTTACCAGGGCACCTTCACCGGCGCGCGGCGCTACATCCTGCACACGTTTACCCACTCGCAAAGTGCGCTGATGAAGAAGCGTGTTTCGCAATTCATGCTCGGCAGCCCTTGCCCTTTGTGTGAAGGCAAACGCCTCAAGCGCGAGGCGTTGTCGGTGACCTTCGCCGGCTACGACATCGGCGAACTGTCGCAGATGCCCTTGTTGCAAGTCGCTGAAGTGCTCAAGCCGGTGGCAGCCCAACACTACCTGGAAGAAGGCGAGGAGGCAGGGGAAGTGCTGACTCACGACCAGACCCGCCAGGCCCGGGAACAACGCGTGGCCCACGGGGCCAGCGGCCATGCCAACGCCCCGGATGTGCGCCACACGCCAAACCTGTCGGTGGAGAAACGCCTGGCTGCACAAAGGATCGCCCAGGATCTGCTGGAACGGGTCAGCACCCTGACCGATCTGGGGCTTGGTTATCTGGCGCTGGAGCGCAGTACGCCGACGCTGTCTTCGGGTGAATTGCAGCGTTTGCGCCTGGCGACGCAACTGGGCTCACAACTGTTCGGTGTGATCTACGTGCTGGATGAGCCCTCTGCGGGCCTGCATCCAGCGGATGGCGAGGCGCTGTTCGAGGCGCTGCAACGCTTGAAAGCGGCGGGCAATACGTTATTTGTGGTCGAGCACGATCTGGAAACCATGCGTCGCGCCGACTGGTTGATCGACGTCGGCCCGGCCGCGGGTGAGCTTGGCGGTCGCGTGCTGTACAGCGGCGCGCCGGCCGGCTTGGCCGATGTTGCTGACTCGCAAACCCGTGCGTATCTGTTCGCCGACAAAACCCGCCAATCGCAAGCCAGCCGCAAGCCCAGCGACTGGCTGCGCCTGGAGGGCATCACGCGCAATAACCTCAACGACCTCAGTGTTGAGTTTCCATTGGGTTGCTTCACCGCGGTCACCGGTGTCTCAGGGTCTGGCAAATCCAGTCTGGTCAGCCAGGCGCTGCTGGAACTGGTCGGCGCGCACCTGGGACGCCCAGCGGTCGACCATGATCCGCAAGAACTGAGCCTGGAAGACGACGCGCCGCAAGTCAGTGGCGGGCAGGTCAGCGCAGGCCTGGATTCGATCAAGCGACTGGTGCAAGTCGATCAGAAACCCATTGGGCGCACACCACGCTCCAACCTTGCGACCTACACCGGGCTGTTCGACAACGTGCGCAAGCTCTTCGCCGCCACACCTGAGGCTCAGGCGGCGGGTTACGACGCCGGGCAGTTTTCGTTCAACGTCGCCAAGGGCCGTTGCCCAACCTGTGAAGGCGAAGGTTTTGTCAGCGTTGAGTTGCTGTTCATGCCCAGCGTCTATGCGCCTTGCCCGACGTGCCATGGTGCGCGCTACAACCCGCAAACGCTGGCGATCGGTTGGCAGGGCCGCAATATTGCCCAGGTGCTGCAATTGACCGTGGACGAGGCGGTGGAAGTATTCGCCGAGCAAGCTGCAATTCGACGCTCACTGGAAGTGCTGCGCGACATCGGCCTCGGTTATCTGCGTCTCGGCCAACCGGCCACCGAACTGTCAGGCGGCGAAGCGCAGCGGATCAAACTGGCCACCGAGTTGCAGCGCAATCAACGCGGGGCGACGCTGTACGTGCTCGATGAACCGACCACCGGCCTGCACCCGCGGGACGTCGATCGCCTGCTGGAACAGTTGAACAACCTGGTGACGGCCGGGCATACGGTGATCGTTGTCGAACATGAAATGCGTGTGGTCGCGCAGAGTGACTGGGTGATCGATATCGGACCGGGAGCCGGAGATCAGGGCGGCAAGATTGTCGTGGCAGGGACGCCGCAGAAAGTCGCGAAGAACAAAAAGAGCCGGACAGCGCCGTTTTTGGGTCGTGCCTTGTGATCAATCCCTGTGGCAGCCCGCCTGCCGGCGAAAAATCTCCCGACACCACGATCATTCAGACAGGGCACGTTACCGTTGACGCCCATCGCCTACAGGGTTTGAAGGTCATCAGGTGCCGTCGATCGTACGCCGCACCTTGTCCAGCAGTTCCTTGATCTGGAACGGCTTGATCAGCATGTCCATGCCGTCACCGAGGAACACCTGGCGGTTGATTGCGGTTTCGGCGTAGCCGGTCATGAACAGGATCGGCAAGGTACTGCGCCATCCACGGGCAACATCGGCCAACTCCCGACCGGTCATGCGTGGCAGGCCGACGTCGGTGAGCAACAAGTCAATGGATTGATCATTCTGCAAGCGCTCCAGGGCTTCCTCGATCTCGGCGACCTGCGTGCAGCGATAACCGGCGTCCACCAAAACCTCGGCGACGAACATGCGCACCGACGGAGTGTCTTCGACGATCAATATGTGTTCGCCCGCCCCTTGCGGGTCGACGGTAGTGGGCAGGATTTCATTGGAGGTAGGGTCGGAGCTGGCCGGCAGCATGATGGTCACTTCGGTGCCGCGCCGGGCCACGCTGCGAATGTGTGCATCGCCACCGGATTGCCTGGCGAAACCGTAGATGGTCGACAATCCGAGCCCGGTCCCCTGGCCCAGCGGTTTGGTGGTGAAGAACGGATCGAACACCTTGTCGATCACGCTGTGGTCAATACCGGTGCCGTCGTCACGCACGGACAAGGCGACATAAGCGCCATCGGCGAGGTTGGGATCTCCGTGGGAATACGCGGCATACGTATTGACCCAAATGTTGCCACCCTGTGGCAGAGCGTCGCGCGCGTTGATCACCAGATTGAGGACGGCACTTTCCAGCTGGATCGGGTCGACCAGGGCAATCGCCGCTTTGCTCGTCAGCTCAAGCTTCAGGGCAATGCGTTCGCCGATGGTGCGCACCAGCAGTTCCTCAAGGGAGCGGATGTGCTCGTTGATGTCCACTGGCCTTGTATCGAGCGGTTGCTGCCGGGCAAATGCCAGCAGGCGATGGGTCAGGGAAGCTGCACTCATCGCCGAGTTCAACGCCGCTTCGGTGTAGAACTGGACCTTGTCGGTGCGTGAATCGGCCACACGCTTCTGGATCAGTTCCAGACTGGTGATGATGCCGGTGAGCAAGTTGTTGAAGTCGTGGGCAATACCGCCGGTCAATTTGCCCAGCGCATCCATTTTTTGCACCTGCAACAACTGCGCCTCGGTGCGCACGCGTTCCGCCACTTCCTTGGCCAACTGGGTGGTGGCGTCGTCCAGTCGTGCCAGATGTGAGCGCTCGCGATGGCGGTGCTCGGTGACATCCTCGACAAACACCAGGCTCAGTTGCGGCGTGCGATACGGCGAAATCTGCCACTCGGTTTCACGGATCTGGCCCTGCACGCGCATGTTCAGGGTGCCTTTCCAGCGTTCGCCGTATGACAGCCGCAAACGCAGTTCGTTGATGATCGAGGCCTGATCGTCGGCGAAACACTCGTGAAGTGTATCGGACGCGAGGTTGTCCACGGTCAGTTGGGCGAAGGCATGGTTGCACTCATGGATCTTCAGCCCGGCATCCAGCACCGCGATAGGCGCCGACACGTTGACGAAGATCTCGCGAAAACGCGCCTCGCTTTCGCGTAGCGCATTCTCGGTTTCGCGCACCCGCAACAAGGTGCGCAGCGTCGCCAGCAGCACGTCCGGGTCTACTGGATGGATCAGGTAGGCATCGGCGCCCGCGTCGAGGCCGGTGATGATGTCCCCGGTCTGGATCGAGGCGGCTGATACGTGGATCACCGGAAGCAAGGCGGTCGCGGGATCGGAGCGCAGTTTGCGCACGATGTCGAACCCGCTCATGTCCGGCAGGTTGACGTCGAGAATCAATGCATCGAAGTTGACGCTGTCGATCAACTCCAGGCCCTCGTTGCCGGTGCCGGCTTCGAGCACTTCATAGCCATGGCGCTCAAGGCGTCGACGCAGGGCGTAGCGGGTGGCGACATTGTCGTCGACAATCAATAAGCGAAGGTCACGTTTCATCGGTGTACTCCGTGGCGATCGCCAGCGGGATGATCACGTAAAAGGTCGAGCCCGTGCCTGGCGTACTCTGGACGCCGACTTCGCCGCCCAGCAAACCGGCGAAGCGTTTGCACAGGGACAGCCCGAGCCCGGTTCCGCGCAGGCGCTTTTGCAGCGGTGAATCGACCTGGGAAAAGTCTTCGAACAATGCGCCATGTAGCTCCGGAGCGATACCTATTCCGGTGTCGCTGACGGCAAAACGCACGTGGGAGCTGTTTTCAAGGCGTGCCGAGACCCGGACTTCGCCATGGGTGGTGAATTTCAGCGAATTGGCGATGAAATTGCGCAGGATCTGCGCGAGTTTCTTGTCATCGGTGTACAGGCGCGGCAGTCCCACCGGCTCTTCGAATATCAGGTCCACGGCGGTCGCGTCGACAATCGGTCGAAACATGCCGCGCAGGGCGGCGAACAGGTCGAACATATCGAACCAGGCCGGCGATATGGTGATGCGCCCGGCTTCTATCTTCGCCAGATCCAGCAGGTCGTCGACCATATCGCTCAGCTCGCGCGCAGAATTGCTGACGAATGCCACTTGCTTGTGTTGCTCGGCGCTCAAAGGGCCATCGAGTTCATCGGTCAACAGACTGGCGATGCTCAGGATCGAGCCCAATGGGGTGCGAAACTCATGGCTCATGTACGACAGAAAGCGACTTTTTAAATCCGAGGCCTGACGCAATTGTTCGGCCTGGGTGTCGAGTTCCGCGTACAGCGCCAGCACACCCTGGTTGGTTTCATCGAGTTCGGCGCGCAGGGCATCGGCTTCCCCCTGCAACTGGGCGATCAGTGCTGCTTGTTCGTCAATCTGAGTCGCAGGTGCGTCAGGCATGAGCGGCCTCCAGAGCAATGACCAATACCGTGACGTCGTCCCGTCCACGGCAGAAGTCGCGGTGCAAAATCGCGGCAATCACGGCGGGATGGCGATGCACCAGGCCGGGGTAATCCTGCAGGTTCCAGCGCGACTGCAGGCCGTCGCTGTACATGATCAGCAACTGTCCGTTGACCTGAGCATAGTCAAAGGCTTGTGCCTTTCGATACTGGCCGCCGACGATGCCGGGATGAGAGGCCAGTCCGCGAGACTTGTCCGCTGCAATCAGGCAGGCGCCGATATTGCCGATGCCGACGAATTTCAACGCATCGTTGCCAGCATCGAACTGCGCAATGGCCATTGCACCGCCGCGAGTACCGACCATGGCCAGATGCATTTCTTGCAGCGCCAGTACCGGCGAAGCAAATGGCGCCAGTGCGAAGGTTTTTTCGCCGGCGCGGGCGGCTCGTTCGGCTTCTTCGCCATGGCCCAGGCCATCGATCACCAGCGCGCTGATGCGTGGCCCGTCGAAGGCCAGGTGCCAGACATCGCCGCAGGCCGGATCGTTGTGCAACGAGTGCTGGCTGATGCCGACGCGGCGATCAGCCGTCTTGTCCTGGCGTGGATACAAGCGCGTCAGCAGCACGGTGCCGCGTGAGTCTGCATACACGTCGAAGACTTCTGTCTGACGCGAAACGGCGCCCAGCCCGATGCCCTGAGTGCCGCCGGTGGAGAAACCATCGGCCAGGCACGCTTGCAGGTCAAAGCCTCTGGCGCGGTCTATTGCGATCATTTCAATGCCGGTACTCTTCCCGCGGGGTAATACCCGCAGGTGCAGTTCGCCATGGGTGGCATGTTTGAGAATGTTGCTGGCAAGCTCGGTCGCCACCAGTGCTACACGACCTGCATCGGTACTGTCGAAGTCATGTTTTTCGGCGAGTTGTTGGGCGGTGCGCCGTGCGTGCCCGATCTGACTGCTGTCTTCGATCACCAGCACCTGGGTCATCGATCCGCCAATATTCAAGTCCATCGCGTGATCGTCACGCGAGTGCCCTGACCAGGCGCGGTGTCGAGTTCGAACTCGTTGACCAGCCGCTTGGCGCCGGTCAGGCCCAGTCCAAGACCACTGCCGGAGGTCCAGCCATCGGTCATTGCCAGCTTGATGTCGGGAATGCCGGGGCCTTCGTCGCGAAAAACCAGGCGCAGGCCGCAACGGGCCTGGTCGTCGAGGATCTGCCAGTCCATGTCGCCGCCTCCGCCGTACACCATGGTGTTACGCGCCAGTTCGCTGACAGCGGTCACCAGTTTGGTCAGGTCGATAAGGCGCATGCCGCATTCCTGGGCCAGCTTGCGTGTCAGTTGCCGAGCCAGGACCACGTCCTGCTCGATGTGAATCGGATGAGTGCCGCTGCTGCGTACGATCATTGTTCACGTACTCGTTCCTGAAGCAGTTTCATCCCGCGTTCGACATTCAGCGCGGTGCTGACGCCGGGCAAGGTCAGGCCCAGTTCCACCAGGGTGATCGCCACCGCCGGTTGCATGCCGACCAGCACGGTCTGGGCATCCATGATTTTCGAGAGACCGGAAATCGTCCCGATCATCCGGCCGATAAAGGAATCGACCATGTCCAGGGCGGAGATGTCGATCAGTACGCCCCGGGCGGAAGTGCGGCTGATCCGCTCGGACAAGTCGTCCTGAAGCGTCAGCGCCAACTGGTCGTGCATGTCGACCTGAATGGTCACCAGCAAGAAGTCGCCCATTTGTAATATCGGGATGCGCTCCATAAGCTCACACCGCCTTGCTGATGGTCATTCCCAACCGGGTCAGTGCCAGTTTCAGGGCATCGGCCAGATTGGCTTTGGTCACCACGCCTTGCAGGTCCAGGCCCAGGTGCACGATGGTCTGGGCAATCTGCGGACGCACACCACTGATGATGCAATCGGCGCCCATCAGGCGAATCGCCGTAACGGTTTTGAGCAGGTGTTGCGCCACCAGCGTATCGACGGTGGGCACACCCGTGATGTCGATAATGGCAATTTCCGAACCGGTGTCGACGATTCGCTGCAACAGCGATTCCATGACCACCTGAGTACGTTGCGAATCCAGGGTGCCGATCATCGGCAGCGCCAATACGCCATCCCAGAGTTTGACCACCGGCGTCGACAGTTCCAGCAGTTCTTCCTGCTGACGCTTGATCACCGCCTCGCGGGATTTCTGGAAGGTGCGGATAGTGTGCAGGCCCAGGGCGTCGAGCAGTTCGGAGACTTCCAGAAGCTGTTCGGCCAATAGCGCCGGACTGTCCTGATAGTGATTTTGCAGCAGGGCAAACAACGGCCCTTTCAAGGCGAAGATGAAACTGGCGGTCTGCTGAGAGTCGTGGCCCAGCAGGGCACGGCTATGGGAGAGTTTTTCGAGAAACTGGCGAATGTCGTCCCAGCCCGGGGCGGCGATATTCTGGGTGTTGCCACTCTGCAGGCCCGAGATGATCAGCTCGAGGAACTGCGACGTTTGCTGCTGAAGGTCCTGGACTTTGATATTGCGTGTGGCACCACTGGTTTCGAGGTCGTTTGTCCATTGGGCAAGCAATTGTGCCGAGTTCTTTTTCATTGCATCGAGCGTGGTGGATTGCAGTGCCGCCATGAGACTTTACTCCTTGAGTTTAAGCGCCGACTCCCCAAAAAATGACCGGCGCAGTTGAATGACCTTTGCCGGATGAAATAGTTGTTGGTTTTCCAAGGCTTTTTTTCATTTCGGCACATGGACTTTAGTCGGCGAAGGCCGTTTCGGTAGTTTTTCACGGAGAATCAGTGCTCCGAAGGAACCCTGACGCTCCACCGACTTCGAAACTTCAAGGCTCGGCTATTGAGTCTGGCCGCGCGGATGCAGTGACGAGGACGTAACCATGAAAGAGCAATCGATAACGCCGCAAAAGGATCGACCGCAAAGCGACAACCTTGGCGAACCCGTGGAAAACACCCCGCAGCCGCAAAGCGGCGATGACGCGGTTGACCAGAAAAACCGCCATACCGATAACGACAATGAGTTCAGCCCGGGCTTCAAACCCAACCCGGACCGCCCAAAACCCAGCGATGACACCGATGCCGATATCGACACCGATGGCGGCTGAAATCCGCAAATAAAGAAAGCCGCATCTAACGTGCGGCTTTCTTTTTTGCGCTGCGATCATTTACTTGGCATGCGCAGCTTGCAGTTTCTTCGCCATGTCCAGGTGTTTTTGCAGTCCCGGCAACATTTTCTGGGCGAAGCCTTTGAGTTCGACGGCGCCTTTGGTTTTGTCATCCGTTACCGTA
Organism: Pseudomonas sp. Sample_24; assembly: GCF_004307605.1. Classification (NCBI taxonomy): domain Bacteria; kingdom Pseudomonadati; phylum Pseudomonadota; class Gammaproteobacteria; order Pseudomonadales; family Pseudomonadaceae; genus Pseudomonas; species Pseudomonas sp. Sample_24. Next base: position 80,258 of record NZ_RCNW01000321.1, on the reverse strand, counting down.
TTTGCTTCTTTCTTGAATAGTTCGATGGTTTCTTCGTGGGCCTTGACCTGATTGTTTGCGTAGGCCGCATCGAACGATTCATCGCGCATGTCGAGGATTTTTTCCTTGGCCTGCTTTACCAAGGTGGTTTCGTCTGGCACTTCAATGTCGTTTTTCTTCGCGATGGCCGCCAGTTCGTCATTGGCCTTGCCATGATCGGTGATCATCATGTTGGCGAATGCCTTGACGTCCGCCGATTGGCTTTTTTCCAGCGCCAGCCGGCTGGTTTCGATTTCGGCAATACCACCCGCTGCGGCTTTGTCGACGAAATCATTGGAAGTGGCAGCGAATGCCGCGCCCATGCTGGTGCTCAGGGCTACGACCAAGGCGAGGTGGCGCATTTTGAATCCGTCCATTGGTTTTCTCCGCTTGGTTTCAAGGTCAGGTTTTAAGGGCAGGTTTGATGGGCGATCCGCAGTGATCGTTAAGCTGTGGAGGCGGATTTACCGGCAAAGGTTTTATCGCATTTGCGACAGGACGACGAACGGACGCCGCTGGTCTGACAGGTGGTCGACAGAACCGTCCAACCGAGGCCATTCTGATAGTTGGCGAGCGCAATCAGTCGCGTTCGCTGCCGATTAACAAACGGAGGTGTTCCATGCCGGTGCCACACGACCTTTTTCAGGATCTGAGTTGCACAAAGGAAGAAATCCAGCAGAAACGCACCAAGGATCCGTTACTGGATTCACTGATCAACAAGTATTCCCTGGCAGACGCCGAGGTGGTGAAGGCCGAGCAAGCCAAATCCAGCGATGATGCGGTGACGAAGCTCAAGGCCAAGCGCCTGGAGGTCAAGGACAAAATCGTCAGACAGCTGCAGTCGCGGACCTGATCACGATTCGAGAGTTGCAGGAGCGAGGTTGCTCGCTCCCGCATTGTTCCGGCGTTATTGCAGTGCGCTGCTCAAGGGCAAGCGCGCCATGTTCCTTGCCTTCAGCGAACCGAAATACAACCAGTCTCCATACTCGCGCACTGTGGTAATCGGGGAGTAGTTGCCGCTGCTGCCGTCCTGCAGGTTGGCGATGACCTTGCCTTGCAGATCCAGACCCAGCACAAAACCACGTTTTTCCACGGGTTTGGGCAGTATGGTCATGGCTCGCACGATCATCTTGCGCAAATACGGGTGAGGTGCGGTGGCATCGAGCAGAGCGTTGCGCGGTGCATACAGCGCCACCCAGAAGCGGTCGCGGCCATTGAATGACAGGTTGTCCGGCAAGCCCGGCAGGTTGTCGATGAATATCTCGTGGGTACCGGCGTTCGGTCCGGTCAACCAATAGCGGCTGATGCGATAGGCGCCCGTTTCATTGACCAGAACGTAGGCATCTTCGGGACCCAGCGTCACGCCGTTGGCGAACTCCAGTTTGTCCAACAGGACCGAAGTTTTACCGGTCTGAAAGTCATAACGCAGCAATCGACCGTCGCCACCATGCTCGAAGATTGCCTCGCCATCCTTGCCATAGCCAAAGCGGCTGGAAGCATCGCTGAAATAAGCAAAGTGCCCCGGTTTGTCGATGACCACGTCGTCAGTGAAACCAAAGGGCACACCGTTGGCCTCGGTGGTCAACGCCACCAGTCGACCTTGTGCATCGAGCGACAGCAAGCCTTTGACCGCGTCAGCGATGACCAGCAAGCCATTTGGATGGCGGGCCAGCCCCAATGGTCGGCCACCGGTATCGGCGAGCATTTTGGTGATCTTGCCATCCAGGCTGGTGCGGATGACGCGGCCGTCATGCAAACCGCTGATCAGTGCATCATTTTCCAGCAGCAGTGCTTCCGGGCCGTCGATGTCCACTGCACCCACGCGCTCGAGGCCTTTGAGGCGCTGATTGTCGGCGTAGACACCTGTGGTGAGGGGCGGAGCAGGTGACGGCGTCCAGGCCACCGGTTGCACCTTGGTCGGCATCAGCAGCAGGAACCCGCCAATGGCAACAATCAGCAGCAACACCCAATGGTGGAACCTGATCGATCGACTCACGCGCCGACTCCTGATTGTGCCAGGTGCCTTTGTGCCATCTCGCGCAAAGCCAGCATCGACGCCGCCGACTCGTGATCTATTCGCCGCTTGAGCAGCAACCGATTGGCAATGCGCATCGCCAGACCACTGAATTGATACTCCAGCGTGCGGACAAACCGCGTGCTGTCGCCTTGGGCCTCGCATTCGTAAGTCACCACCAGCGACAGTCCATGGTCGCCATCAGCCCGGGCAATCCAACGCCGTCCGGGCAGATACTCGTCGACCACCCAACGCAAATGCCCGTCGCGGCCACCGGCACGGATGTCTTCTTCGAACCGGGCGCCGGCATGCAACGAACCTTTCTGGCCATTGATCTTCAACGATGATGGATGCCACTGCGGCCAGAGGCTCACGGTGCTGGCGTAGGCGAGAACCTCGATGGGGTTGCCGGCAATCTCAATCTGGTGCTGCATGCGGGTCATGGCTGTTCTCGTCAGGTACGGGGAGGCCTGCTCCGGTTCCCAGTAAAGGGTGCCGAACAGGTAATCCATCAACGGAAAAACAATGTTGAAATTGCGCTCCTGCATCATCTCGCGGCGATGGTGCAGTTCATGCAGGCGACGCATCTGACGAATCCACGGCAGGCGTGTCAGCGGATTGTGCGGCGGCAAATGTTCGCAGGCATGAAACACTTCATACGTGAGATAACCGAGGACCATGCACCCGCCCACCAGGCCGGCGACGTTGGCGTCAAACTGATTGAGCAGCCACCAGAGGGGCAGGGCGATCACCAGTGTGTGCAACACGATCAGCCATGCGGGAAACAGGATCACCCGCCAGTCGCGGGCGTTGTCGTAAGTCATGTGCCCGGGGGCGAAGAAGCTGTGATGGTCGCCGGCATGGCGGGCATAGAACATCCGTGCGAAGGCTTTTTTGTGATGCCCCAGATGCCGATGCACGATGTAAACGCCAAAGCTGAACGCCAGCAGGGTCAACGGCACCGCCAGCCATTGCAGCGGGCGCACCTGGTGCACGCTAGTCCAGAACATGGCGATGGCCAGCATGCCGAACAACAATACAAAAATGCCATGTAACCAGGGGTTGTAGCGGGGGTGGATGTCGGCGCGGTAGCGGCTGCGGAATGCTTCGGTGGTCTGCCTCACTGCAATCACCTGTCGTTTTTATTATCTCCAGCAGATTAGACGATTTCGACAGGTTGTCCCGCCGAACCTTGAGGACACAACGGCCATGATCCGGTGCAAACCGGACTCACGTCAGCGGGTTCCAGCGTTGCGACCAGTCGTCATCGGACTTGATCACTTCGCGCAGTAGATCGAAAGCCTGTTGCAGGGTTTCCGAGTCGCGATCGCGGGAGTAGACCAGGTAGGTGGGATAACTGAATTCCGGGGCTTTCGCGACGGACTCCAGCACGCCGCTTTCCAGATAGCTCTGCACGACGCGGGTGCGGAAATAGCCACTGCCGCCGTTTTCCAGAATGTATTGCAAGGCCAGCGGGCCAAGATTGAAGCTCAGCGCAGCCTTGGCTTTCTCCGGTAACGCCGCATCGTGCTGGCGCCGGAAGTCCGGGCCCCAATCGATATACACGTAAGGGTCAGGACGCGCAGGATGGCGGACGAGGATGAGTTTTTCTTCGAGAATCTGCTCGACTTGCAGACGCGGCCAGTACTCGGGTTGATAGACCAGCGCTGCATCCAGCACCCCGAGTTCCAGTTGACGAAGCAGGTTTTCACCGTCACGAATTTCCATGCGCAGGGCGTGGCCGGGAATTTTTTCCCGCAGTTCAGCGGCCCAACTGAGCATCAGCGGGTTGCACAGGCTGACCTCTCCGCCGATATGCAACACATCGTGGTAACCCTCGGGCAATGGTAGATCGCGCCGCGCCGCTGCCCAGGTTTCCACCAACTGGTTGGCGTACACCACGAAGGCTTCGCCATTGGGCGTCAACCGGGCGCCGGCGCGATTGCGCACGAACAGGGTGCTGCCCAATTGGCTTTCGAGTTTCTGCACTCGGGCGGTGATTGCGGTCTGGGTGACGTGAAGTTTTTCGGCGGCTGCGGCAAGGCTGCCGTGGCGGACGATTTCCAGGAAGGTGCGGGCTAGGTCGATGTCCATGGGGCGGCCGGTGCGAAGAGTGCAGGCATTGTAAGAGCGTAATTGTGCGCAGGCTACAGGCACCGAAAACGACAAATCCCGCCACCAGGGCGGGATTCGTTTGTAGCCAGGCGTGCTCCCGAAAAGCCGGGAGCGACATGCTTAGCTTGGGAACAGCTCGGACAGTTTCATCGCCAGCATCATGTCGCCTTCAGCGCGCAGTTTGCCGCCCATGAACGCTTGCATGCCGTCGGTTTCACCGCTGACGATGCCTTCCAGGGTTTCGCCGTCCATCACCAGAGTGACCTGGGCGTCCGGGTTCTCGCCTTCCTGCAGTTCGCAGGTCTGGTCCTTGACGATCAGCGAAAAGTTCTTGGTGTCGTCGATGCGGAAACCGAAGACCAGGTCCAGACCGGCAGCAGCGGCTGGGTTGAACTTGGCTTTCATTGCTTGTACTGCATCTGCTACGGAGGTCATGGTTTGATCCTTTTTTCTGATAGATAGAGCAGGGTAATTAGAGCTGGGTGATTACAGCCAGGGTCACAATAGTCCGGACTCAGCGAAACGTGATGAGTTCCGGGGCCTTCAGCAGTTGCAGGTGCGCATTACTGTTGAAGGAAGCCAGAGCCACCTCGCGACCACGAAACTTCAAATGGTTGAGCGAGGTGTTGACGATTTGCCAGTTCAATTCAAAAGCCTGTTTGGCAGGCATTTGCGTAATGAGATGGAGCAGGGCAGTGATGGTGCCGCCGGAGGTGAACACGGCGATTTTCTGCGTGTTGTCGGCCTGTTCGAGGATCCGGTGCAGGCCGGCCTGTACACGCTCGACAAAACCCAGCCAGCTTTCCAGGCCCGGCGTGTCGTAGGTGCCCGCCAGCCAGCGCTCGATGATCAGGGCGAAGATGCGCTGAAATTCGCCGCGGTTTTGCGCCGCGTTGCGCAAAATGTTCAGGGCTTCGGGTTCGTCCGGCAGCATGGCGGGCAACAGCGCGCGAATCACTGCGTCGGCATCGAACTCGTTGAAAGCGCAATCGGTCTCGAGGATGGGAACCGGCAGCCCTACGGCGGCAAATTGCGCCAGGGCGCTGTTGGCCGTGTGCTGCTGGCGACGCAGGTCGCCCGCAATGCAGCGATCGAAGCTGATACCGAGTTCGGCCAGGTGTTGGCCGAGGATTTCTGCCTGACGGATACCGGTCGGCGACAGGACGTCATAGTCGTCTGCACCAAAGGAGGCCTGGCCATGTCGAATCAAATAGATGCTGCCCACGTCCGCGTCATCCCGGTACGTTGAAGGTTTGGCGAGGTTATGAGGATGGCGGTGAGCTGTCAATGAAAAAACATACGCTTGTTTGAAATGCTCGTTCCAGCCGTGTTGCCAGAGGTTTCACGGCTGGTCGCAAGGCTGGCGCATGGGTATGCTGGAGGCATCCCGCGCGCGTAGATGTCGCGCATCGTTTGAGGAGTCCCTGTGGAGTTTTTTTCCGAGTACGCCATTTTTCTGGCCAAGACTGTGACCCTGGTGATCGCCATTCTGGTGGTCCTGGCCAGTTTTGCGGCCTTGCGCAGCAAAGGTCGACGTAAATCGGCCGGGCAGTTACAGGTCAGCAAGCTCAATGATTTCTACAAAGGGCTGCGTGAACGCCTGGAGCAAACCTTGCTCGACAAGGATCAGCTCAAGGCCTTGCGCAAGGTCGAAGCCAAGACCGAGAAAAAACAGAAGAAAAAGCCCGAGGCCAAACCACGGGTGTTCGTGCTGGATTTCGACGGTGACATCAAGGCGTCGGCCACGGAAAGCCTGCGCCATGAAATCACCGCACTGCTGACCCTCGCCACCCCGAAAGACGAAGTGGTGCTGCGTCTGGAAAGTGGTGGCGGTATGGTCCATAGCTACGGACTGGCATCTTCGCAGCTGGCGCGTATCCGTGAAGCCGGCGTGCCATTGACCGTGTGCATCGACAAAGTGGCAGCCAGCGGCGGCTACATGATGGCGTGCATAGGCGAGAAGATCATCAGTGCACCGTTCGCGATTCTCGGTTCGATCGGCGTGGTGGCACAATTGCCCAACGTCAATCGCCTGCTGAAAAAACACGACATCGACTTCGAAGTGCTGACGGCCGGTGAATACAAGCGCACCTTGACGGTGTTCGGCGAAAACACCGAGAAGGGCCGGGAGAAGTTCCAGGAAGACCTGGACATTACTCACCAACTGTTCAAGAACTTCGTATCACGCTACCGCCCGCAACTGGCCATCGACGAAGTCGCCACTGGCGAAATCTGGCTGGGTGTCGCGGCGCTCGACAAGCAACTGGTGGACGAACTCAAGACCAGCGACGAATACCTGGCCGAGCGTGCCAAGCAGTCCGAGCTCTATCACCTGCACTATGCCGAACGCAAAAGCCTGCAGGAACGCATTGGCATGGCGGCCAGTGGTTCGGTGGAGCGTGTGCTGATGAACGTGTGGGGACGCCTGACACAAAATCGATTCTGGTAATGCATGAGCTACACCGGCACTCAATAAAACCGCAGCGTTAGCTGCGGTTTTATTTTGGGCGGAAAGTTGAATGCGTTAGTTAAGTATTAGAATCTCTAGTCCAATAAATATTTTGTGCTTATTAATGGCGTTTACTTGTCAGGTGCATTGATTAGAATCGGCTTTCCCTAATCAGCAGCAAGGAAGTTGCACAATGGAAATAAGCACTCAATACAATGGTAATCCGGATGACTTAGCTCTTTTTGTAAAGCTATTGCCCGAAGAGTCCATGTTTCTTATCGATCTACGGCCCAAAAAGGATCACAAGGTTGTCCATCGATCCAATGGTGAAATCCTGTTCACCCTTATCAGGCGCCATCAGCCCAGTCCGTCGAAGCCGGACTTCAAGGTTTTCATCGTAGGTGCAAACTGGGGAAGTTTGAACGGTACGTTATTTGAAGATGTCGCTGCATTGGCATATGCCATTCAGAAAAGAGGACTGCAGCAAGTCGCGTTTTAACCCTTCTTTAGAAGCGAAGTTCAAGTAAGGTCTTGATGATCAACGTCATCAAGACTTTTTTATGGGTGACGGTGGTCAAGGCGAGCCCGCTCCTACAAGTGCTATCTGCTTCTTCCCACATTGCAAAACGTTCACATTGGTTAGAGTGAAATCCTTCCACTGCAACGGACTGCGCAATGAACGAGTATCCTCTCCAACCCCTGTACGAGGCGCTGAAGGTCGCTGTCGACACTACGCTGCCACAAACCCCGACCCAGTTTGCCGAGTATCTGATCAAGCAAAAATGGGCTATCGATCCGCAGGATGCCCTGCTTGTCACCCTCGATTACGATTACCGCGGCCATCCTGCACAGGACGGCATTTACCAGGGACAGGTCGCGAATTCGCAAAGCCTGGTTCAGGTGCTGCTCAGCAATTACCAGACCGTCGGCGACGGGCATTTCGGTGAAACGGCTTTCGGTCTGTACACGCAGCCGGATATCGGGCCGGCCGTTCGCGTCGTTGAGCATGTCGATGAATTCGCCGATGACGGTAGCGGTAATCACAAAACCTATGAAGGTATTTATCGGCAGACAGTGCCGCAAACCTTCGGGCCGCAGACCCAAATCAATGTGCGGCCCGCAGATTTCAAGAAATGGGTCTGGCAGCTGTCTTTCAAGGATTTGTACAGGGACTATGTCGACAAAGCGTGGCCCACCGACGAGGTGATTGCGGCTGCCGAACCTTTTGCCCTGAGAACATCCACCAAAGCCGCGTTTGTCATGTCCTCCTGGCTGCAACGGCAAGAAAACAGCCTGTCTCCAGAGGGCCTGGAGCTGGCGATGCAGGCGGCGGGTTTGCCTGTCGGCCAGACCTGGGGGACATTGACGATCGAGCAGCTGCAAGCCGTGACACGAATGCCTTCGAATGTGCAGGCAAACCGTCTCAGGCTTTACCGATACACCGCAACGGATATCTGGTGTTACCGCGAGCGGTCCAGCGGCAGAGTGTTGATGTTTGTCCCGGGCAACTCTTCACCCTTGCACGAGTTTACCGATACCTCCCAGCTGCGCCGGTGGGTCGTTGACCAGGCGCGGGACGCCGAAACGAGGCAGGCGCTGGCTGCGCACTTCGCCAAAGAGGATCGCAGCGACGGCACCTTTCACGCCGGTGTACTTACCGCGCTGGAGGGCATGGCGCAATACCCCAGGGAGCATCGGTTGACGAAGCAGGCCGGCTTCTTCAATGACGATGGCTATTGGAACCCCGATGATTACATTGCCTTCGACCTGGCTTCCCCGAGAACCGACCCTTTCGCGCAACTGGTATCGAGCATGAAGCAGGCCGCTCAGGCCAGCGTCGATACTATTCGTGATGACGCCCAGGTCAACCGCGATAATTTGAACGCGGTCATCGAACCCATTGTGCAATGGGTCAACCGATTCGGTCCCCTGGCATTGTTCGTCCCGGGCGGTGAGGGTTTTCTGGCCCTGGCCGGGCTGCTCGATGCGGCCTATGGCCTGGATCAGGCAGTAACTGCTGAAACGGCCGAACAGCGTTCCGAGGGTGTGACCCGCACGGTCTTCGGGTTGCTCAACGCGTTGCCTCTGGTTGCGGATGCCACGTCGGCCATTGGCGAAGAGGCTCAGGCTGGCAAGCTGATCCCGTCGCAAGACTTACCGCGCGAACCCGCAACCGGACCCCATCCCGAACCCACCGCATTGCCTGCACCGCCACCTGGGCCAATGCCCTCACGGGTGGATCTGCTGCGGGGCGTCGGCGCGCCTGCGGGCACATTCAGTGACGAGGTGCTGGCACAGATCGGCAAGGTCAGTGCGGTCGACAATGACATGCTGCGCCTGATGCAGTCTGGCCGGCCGCCGACTCCGTTGCTGGCGGACACCATTGAGCGCTTCAGCATCGATCAGGAGGTCATGGCACAAACCCATTCATCCACCGCACCAGCTGACCTTTTCAATCAGCGCTATCAGACGCTGCAGCAGTCCGAATTCGAATGGGTGAAGCTGTTCCAGCGCCAATATCCCGAATTGCCAAGAAGGGCTGTGGAACAGATGCTCGATCGCTATGGGGTTGATTTGACGGCGGCACCGGACGCTTCCCAGGCCCGGTGGCTGTTCAGACAACTCGATGGCAAGGCTCGTCAATACCAGCAGCATGTGCGCTTGAACCGGGCCTATGAAGGTCTTTATATGCAGTCAATCGCCAGTCCTGCGTCGGACACCCTGGCCCTGCATTCAATGAGCCGTCTGCCAGGCTGGCCCAAAGGCTTGCGCATCGAAGTGCGCGAAGCTTCCATCGGCGGACGCCTGCTGGATCGCAGCGGACCGCTCGAAGCGCCGGATTGCCGGATCCTGATCAGGGTGGAGGCGGGATATCTGCCGTCCACGCAAGCTGCTTCAACCACCGATGTCTACTCAGCGGTTGCAGAGCTGTTGTCAGAGGATGAGCGCTCGGCCTTAGGGCTGATATCCAGTGACCCGGGCAAACAACTTAAACTCAAGATCGGTGACCGACCGTTGCCCCGTTCAGAGCTCATGCTGGGGTTGGGCAGGATGGACTCCGGTTTGCCCTTCGAAGCACAGGGCTTGAAAGGCGGAGGTTTTCCGGATACGCCCCACGCCGCGCAATTGACCCACGAAATCATGAGGTTGCAGCTCAGGGAGATCTATCCTGAATTCACCGACGGTGAGGCCGATGACGTTCTGCTACCTCTGGGCAGTGGTGCGCAACGCCACATCGACACGTTGCGCCAGCAAATGCATCAACTCCATATGGACATCGATACCTGGATCGATCAGGTGGGAGTGGATATCGACGAAATGGATATCCCGTTCCTGAACATGGGCGATCCTGGAACAGAAGGATTGACCCACGCGCAACTTGCTTTGCGCAATGCACAGATGGTCCAGGACACCATGCGCCAGGAAACGGCGACTCGTGACGAGTTGGCCGAAGAGTTGATCGCCATCTGGAAAAAACGCGCACCGCAGGAACATAGCCACTATTCAGGCAATCATGTCGATGGTTTCGTGATGGACATGAGCCACGAAGACTACCATCGGCTGCCGGCGCTCAACGTGCGTTTCAATGATGTCATCGGGCTGAATCTGCAGCAGTTGCAGTTGACGGAAGGAGAGACGCTCAATGGCTTTCTGGAGTGTTTTGCGAACCTGCGGACACTCAATCTGCAAGACACTGACCTGCGGTTATTCAACCTCGATGGTGAACTGGAATCTGTGTTGCCACCGGCCGTTGCACAGTTGCAGCATCTGACAACCTTGAATCTGCGTGCCACCCAACTGACCTTTGAGGAAACCACGGCAGCGCAGTTGAGCTCGCTGACCAATCTGCAATCGCTGGACTTGAGCGAAAACCCGTTGCGCGTTCCACCGGTGATACTGGGAATGGACAAGCTACGTTCGCTCAATCTGAACAACACCCGCATTACCACGTGCCCCATCGGGGTCATGGATCAGCCTTACCTGACGACCCTGGATCTGCGCAACAACGGCATTCGCCGAGTGCCGCAGGCCGTGCTGAATCAAGCCATCGCCAGGGATCGGGTGCTGCTGTGGAATAACCCGCTGGATGATGAGGACACCTTGCGGCGGTTGGTCACGCATCGGGAGCAAACAGGCATCAACTTGTGGCTGGGTGCGCCTGGCCCCGCGTATTCGGATCCGCTGGCCTGGTTGAACGGGATTGAAGGAACGCAGCGAAACGCTCGGCTTGAGGTCTGGCAGCGCCTGGCGCTCAGGCCGGGAGGTGGGCGATTTTTAGGAACGATGAATACCCTGACCCTCACCGCGGATTTCCGGGTCAATTACCTGGATCTTCAAACACGGGTCTGGCGACTGCTGGTCGATGCGGATGCATCGGATGAACTGCTGGAGCGCTTGACCCGCAATACGCCGATTCCGGCGGGCGCTCTGGATAACCCTGTCGCGGTGTTCACGGCATTGGAAAGCCGTGCGCAGTTATACCGGGACTGGGCGGCGTTGGGGCAACCGATTCCCATCCAGCAATAAGGATTTCAAGGGCGGGTAGCCAATAGCCCTGCTGCCGATGGGGAGCAGGGCTACAGCGGTCAACGGCGACGGAACAGCGGCAGCGGTTCGTCGGTGGCGGCCTGATAGGTCACCGAGAAGTCCTTGAGACCTTCCAGGGCTTCGTACGGGTCTTTATCGGCACGGATCGCGAATGCATCGAAACCGCAGCGGTGCATGTAGAACAATTGATCGCGCAGCACGTCGCCAATCGCCCGCAATTCGCCTTTGAAACCGTAGCGGTCACGCAGCAGACGGGCGTTGGAGTAGTTGCGGCCATCGGTGAAGGCCGGGAAGTTCAAGGCGATGACCTGGAAACTCTCGACGTCCTCGCCGATTTCCTCGGCTTCTTCATCGGCATCCAGCCAGATACCCAGGCCGCCGTCGCGGGCCAGGAGCATACGGCTGTGTTCGCGCCACAATTGCAGCGGAACGATGTAGTCGTCGCAGTTGGTGATCTCGTCGATGTTGAAATCCTTGGGCAGCAGGTGCCAGGTTTCGTCGACGACGGCGTTGTTCTTAATGATTCGCTGCATAGACGCGTTCCTTGAAGAGGTCGATGCCAATACGCTGATAGGTGTCGATGAAGCGCTCGTCTTCGGTACGTTGTTCGATGTACACGTCGATCAGCTTCTCGATCACGTCAGGCATGTCTTCCTGAGCGAAGGACGGGCCAAGGATCTTGCCCAGGCTGGCGTCGCGACTGGCGCTGCCGCCGAGGGAAACCTGATAGAACTCTTCGCCTTTCTTGTCCACCCCGAGAATGCCGATGTGGCCGACGTGGTGGTGACCGCAGGCGTTCATGCAACCGGAGATGTTCAGGTCCAGTTCGCCGATATCGAACAGGTAGTCCAGGTCGTCGAAACGGCGCTGGATCGATTCGGCGATCGGGATCGACTTGGCGTTGGCCAGGGAGCAGAAATCGCCGCCCGGGCAGCAGATGATGTCAGTCAGCAGGCCGATGTTCGGCGTGGCGAAACCTTTCTCGCGCAATTCGCCCCACAGCGTGAACAATTTGTCCTGTTCAACGTCGGCCAGAATGATGTTCTGTTCGTGGGAGGTGCGCAGTTGACCGAAGCTATAGCGCTCGGCCAGGTCGGCCACGGCGTCCAGCTGCTTGTCAGTGATGTCGCCCGGTGCTACACCGGTCGGCTTCAACGACAGGGTCACGGCAACATAACCCGGCTTCTTGTGGGCCAGGGTGTTGCGCGCGCGCCAGCGGGCGAAGCCCGGGTGTTGCTGGTCGAGTTCTGCCAGGGCAGCGTTCTGGTTGCCGAGGGACTTGTAGTCTGGATCGACGAAATGTTTGGCGACGCGATGTACCTCGGCTTCGGTCAGCGTGGTCTGGCCACCGCGCAGGTGCTCCATTTCCGCATCGACTTTCTGCGCGAAAACTTCAGGCGTCAGCGCTTTCACCAGGATCTTGATCCGCGCCTTGTACTTGTTGTCGCGACGGCCATAGCGGTTGTAGACACGCAGGATGGCGTCGAGATAGCTCAACAGGTCTTGCCACGGCAGGAATTCATTGATGAATGCGCCCACCACAGGGGTACGCCCCAAACCACCGCCGACCAGCACACGGAAGCCCAGTTCGCCAGCGGCGTTGTGCACCGGCTCAAGGCCGATGTCGTGGACTTCGATGGCGGCACGGTCGGAGGTCGAACCGTTCACGGCGATCTTGAATTTGCGTGGCAGGTAGGCGAATTCCGGGTGGAACGTGGTCCACTGGCGGACGATCTCGCACCATGGGCGCGGGTCGATGAGTTCGTCGGCGGCGACACCGGCGAACTGGTCGGTGGTGACGTTGCGCAGGCAGTTGCCGCTGGTCTGGATCGCGTGCATCTGCACGGTGGCCAGTTCAGCGAGGATGTCCGGGATATCTTCCACGGCCGGCCAGTTGAACTGCACGTTCTGCCGGGTACTGATATGGGCGTAGCCCTTGTCGTAGTCACGGGCGATCTTGGCCATCATTCGCATTTGTCGCGAAGTCAGCTGGCCGTAAGGCACCGCGACTCGCAACATCGGTGCGAAACGCTGGATGTAAAGGCCATTTTGCAGGCGCAGGGGGCGGAATTCTTCTTCGCTCAGCTCACCTGCCAGATAGCGTCGGGTCTGATCACGGAACTGCTTGACGCGGTCCTCGATGATCCGCTGATCGTATTCGTCGTATACGTACATATAAGTCCTGTTCTCAGGCTTGGGTCGCTCGGATGCAGCTGCGTTTTTTGCTTGCCGCAGTCCAAGAGCCTCTGCAATTCTGCGCGCACGGCCGCGCACTCCTAATGGAGCCGGGGCAAGATACCAGTTTGCAGTTATGCGCAAAAGTGATGTTTGAGTATATATAAAGAACCAAATCGCCTAACGAGAAGGGTTGTTAGATAACCCACATTTGTCGTGCGGGCAATCATCGTCTTAACTGTGGTCGAGTCCTTATGCAATCACCGATAAAACCGACAAGAGGCGATGCAATGAGCAACCCAACCAAAGCAAGGAAAAGCGACAGCACAGTCGATGCCTGGGCGATTCTGTTCCTGATCATTCTTGTGGTCGGCACCGCCGTATTCTGGGTAAGTCATCAATAACCGACCCGACCGAGCCTCGTTCCGACGATTGTCGGACAAAAACCGCAATAAACGCCGTTTTGCGGACGTTCGCTGGCTATAATGCGTGGCGAATTTCCGGGGGCTCGGACGACACATGTTGAAGTTTCTAAGGGGTGCATTGCTGGCGCTGGGCATGGTCGCGGGACCGTGTGCTCAAGCGGCGTCAGTGCTGTTCCTCAACCCGGGGACCACCAGGGAAGCCTTTTGGGTCAGCTATTCGCAATTCATGCAGGCGGCCGCCGCTGATCTGGGCATGGACCTGCGCATCCAGTATTCCGACCGGGTTCCTGAAAACATTATCAAGCAGGCACGCGAAGCCCTGCAGGGCAGCGATCGCCCCGACTATCTGGTGTTCGTCAACGAGCAATCGGTCGCCCCCGAAGTACTGCGCCTGGCTCAAGGCAGCGGGGTGAAGTTATTCATGGTCAACAATGCCCTGACGGTGGATCAGATAAAACTGCTCGGCGCCCGACCGAACAAGTATCCCGACTGGATCGGCAGCCTGGTGCCCAATGACGAGGAGGGCGGTTACCTGATGCTCAAGGAACTGATTCGCTCGCATCCTCCGGTAGCACCGGGCGAAATGATTGATCTGCTGGCTTTTTCCGGGCTGAAAGTGACGCCCTCGGCGCAGTTGCGGGAAAAAGGCATGCGTCGGGCGCTGGCGGAACACCCGCAAGTGCGTTTGCGCCAGCTGGTGTATGGCGGCTGGACCCGTCAGCGCGCCTACGAGCAAGCCAAGCTGCTGTTCAAGCGCTATCCGCAGACTTCACTGGTGTGGGCGGCCAACGACGAAATGGCGTTTGGCGTCATGCAGGCGTATGTCGAATCAGGGGGAGTCCCGGGCAAGGACGCGTTGTTCGGCGCCATCAACAATTCACCCGAGGCATTGCAGGCTCTGCTCGACAATCGCTTGAGCGTATTGCTTGGCGGGCATTTCAGCCTGGGCGGCTGGGCGTTGGTTGAACTGCATGATTATGACGAAGGGATCGACATCAGCCAGTACGGCGGTCGCGACCGACAGATTCCACTGTTGCAACTGATCAACCGTTCGCAAGCCAAACGACTGTTGGCAATGAGTCGCACGCAGGACTACGGGGTGGATTTTCACAAGCTTTCGGCCAAGGGACGACCCGCGTCATACCGCTATCCGTTCAGCCTGCAAACCCTGATGCACTGACCCGTTTCAGATCCCTGCCAGCAGCAGCACCAGTTTGACGATGCCGAACAGCGTCAGGGCAAACACCGTGGTGAACAAAATCCCCAGGATCACGAAATGACTCGGCTTGCCATGGGTGAAGTCCCGCGCCCGGTTCTTGCCGCTCTGCACCCCGAACGCTGCCGCCATGACGCTGTGCAACATCTGCCAGAAAGTGGGCGGCTTGTTATCGGCTGGATCGTCCATAAACCCTTGTCTCCCGTTTGAGTAAAACAAGCATAGACAACCCGCGCCAAAGAAGATCGGTCGGGAGCTACCCCGGTATAAATATGTACCGCCCTGGACGACAGGCCCGCTGATTGACTGATGCTTCATACAACAGCATCAGGTAGTGCCACATGAGTGGAATTCCAAAAGCCCAGGAAAAGGGCCTTCATAACCATTTCATCAAAAAAAAGCTGCACGAACGCATACGACATTTGACCCCGGCAAACATCCGGGCTCTGGATCGGGCAAGAACACCCGGAGGGCTGGCCGAAGATGCCATGCCGCAATGGTTTCAGAAGGCCACCAGTGATCAACGACTCACTGTGCGAGACCAGCAGAAACGCAGTCGAACGTGCAACGAAACCCTGGCAAAAACCCTCACCGGGCTCAAGGGCGTCACCGAATTCGCACAACCGTTGCTTGAGGCGGCGTTGCAAAAAAAGTTCGGGCTCAAAGTCGATGTGACGCAGACATGGCTCTACGAGCCTTTCGCAGACTCTCTGATCACGCACCAGTCACTCCTGCAGCTGGCACTGCGCAATTTTGAAGAAGACCCGGTATTCAATGCCGGTGACGTCATTGCTGAGCGGGGACTGCGCGCAGCCCATCTGGAAACTCAAGGAGGACCTTACGGTTGGGACTATCCGGAAACGGGGCCTTCAACGCGCTACAGGATCAAGCCGCTAGCGCTAAAACCTGCCGATTTTGCATCGTTATGCCGGGAGCTGGATATCGGCAAACAGTATCAGGAACACCTGACGGCGATGTTTGACGCGGGGGACCGGGCGGCCACCGTGCGCACCCAGACCATCGATGCATGGAAGGCCAGTCTGCGAGTGCACGCCGATATCGCTCACCTCAAGTCGCTGATCACGCCTTCGGCCTACCGTACTTTGCTGGCCGTGCTCAATGGCGAGCCCTCGCCAACACTGGACGGCGAGCGCGTCACTTGCAGTCAGTTGCATGTGTTGGGGTCGCCTGTCAGTGAGTTGTTTGTCATCGGTGCACGTCGGCGCAAAGGTAAAAAGATCGATTTCGGTTGGAGCAATCCGGGAGTCAATCTGTTTGACGTGCTGGGTTATCAGGACTCGCGGATCATCGTCTGTATTCCCGGTGATCCATTGGCGCCGGTCATGGAATATGCCTCGCTCAAGTCCTTTGAAAATGACCTGTGCTACAGGCTGCGCGATGTCAATTATCAGCGCTCATTTCTCAGACTGATTCCCCATGGTGATGCGGGGAAGTTCCTCGGCAAGATCAAGACCGCCCTGCAAACGCTCAAATGGAACCCGGATTTTCCTTACCGCAAACAAACCGTGCTGGGGCACATCGACGGCATTTACGAACACGTGTATCGGGACGAGCCGGTTCTGGATATCAGTGAAGAATTTTTTGATGCCGAACTGTTCGGCGAGCTGTACAGGCGGCATCAGAAGCGCCTGAAAGAGACTGCCGAGCAATTGGCGGTGCCGACCGCCAAAGTTGATCATGAGGCCTGGTATGAACGACTCGCCCGGTATGCCGAATGGGGGCTGAGCGTACTCAACGCAGCAGCATTTTTCGTCCCTGGCCTGGGCGAGGTCATGATGGCCGTGATGGCCGTGCAACTGACCATGGATGTTTATCACGGCGTTGAAGCGTGGAGCATTGGCGACACGGATCAGGCCTGGAGTTACTTGAAGTCGGTGGCTGTGAACGTTGCCTTCATGGCGGCGGTAGGTACGGTAGCCGGTAAAGTGCCGAAAGTGCTGTCGACGCCCATCGCCGATGGCCTGGTCAAAGTCAAATTGCCGTTTGGCAGCGAACAGTTGTGGCGGCCTGGCTTGAGGCCTTACTTGAGCGACAGGGTCTTGCCGGCGGGCCTCAAGCCCAACGAGCGTGGGCAATATCAAGTGGATGGCAAAACCTATATCAGGCTTGACGGTAACGTCTACGAGAAGACCTTCGATCCCGCGCTGAACAAATGGCGATTAAAAAACCCGAGAGTCTCGGATGGTTACTCCCCGGTGCTTGAACACTACGCAGGGGGCGCGTGGCGCCATCGTTTCGAGCGCCCCCTGGAGTGGGATCGAGCGACATTACTGCGACGTCTGGGCCCGGTCACCGAAGGTATCGATGCAGTGACGCTGGAGAAAATTGCCGATATCAGCGGCGTTGACGACGACGCGTTGCGCAAGATCCATATGGATCACCTGAGCTTGCCCTCTGCGTTGTCCGATACGTTGCGGCAGTTTCAGACTGACCGGCAGCTCAATGAACTGATTGAACAGATACGTCTCGATCAGCCGGTGCCGGACAGCCGTTACAACGACGTTTTGCCGCAAGTGATCACAATGCCCCGTTGGCCCCATGGACGTGTGATCGACGTGTTCGACAATCCAGGCCTGACGGGAGCTTCGTCCCGCTATGGTAAGGCGTCATTACCGGCGAAGCCGGGCATCAGGATTTCCCGCGAGGATGTGTCTGCCGGGAAACTCCCTGAACGCGTGCTTGCAGCACTGGATGAGGGCGAAATCGTTCGCTTGCTGGGGAGTGAAGGTGCGCGAGTCGAGGCAGAGCGCGAAGCAGTATTTCGACACCAGCTGGGCGATCACCTTGCAGGCAACAAAACCGCGTTGTTCGACACACTCAGCCAGAGCGCCAAGTCGACGGACCGTGAAACTCAGGCACTGCGCAGCACTTTCCCGAGCCTGTCGACGGACGCGGCGCAAGAAGTCCTGGCCAATGCCACAGCCAAGGAGCGGCTGCACATCAATCAAACCGGCCGGCTCCCCACAAGCCTGTTACTCAAGGGGAGGGCGCGCGCCCGGGTGACTCGGCTGAACAAAGCCTTGGCCGGACTGCATCTGGAAAGCATGGCGTCATTGGACAGCCAGCGTTTGGCTCTGCACAGCCTGGAACGGCTCCCCGGCTGGCCGAACAACCTGCGTCTGGAAGTGCGTCTGGGTCATTGCGACGGAAAACTGCTCGACAGCATCGGTAGCGAAACCGCCGAACAGGTCAAATACCTGGTGAGGGACGGCTCTCAGCATCATCAAGCCAACCAGTACCAGGCCTTTGACCAGCACCAGAATTCGTTGAACAGCGTACCGAAAGCAGGCGACAACTTTTTTTCTTCGCTCATGCATGCGTTACCAGACGATGCCCGCGCCCGGTTGGGCATGCCCAATGTCGCGCAGGGTGCCAGGTTGCAGGAGGCAGTGACCACCTATGCCATGGGCCACCGTGAGCAGATGATGCAAACCCTCGCACCTGGCGCCAGCACTTCACGATTCCGTGCGCCGCGACGCCTGGCGGACGGCAGGGTCGGCTACCCGATGAGCGGGCGAGGTGCCGGCGCAATGGTCAATCCGTCGTTGGTCTCCAGGTTGCGGGATGTCTATCCGAACGTCTCCGATGAGATGGCGGAATCGATGGTCATTCAGCTTGCGCTTGATGGTATGACCGAAACGCACATTGCCCATTTACTGAACTTGCGCGCCCAGGAGTACGAGACGCTGTCGGCGCAACTGGACCAGTGGGTTGAAAGCGGCGGTCCGCATACTCTCCGTCATCAGGTCGCGCGCAACATCAAAGGCGTCTGGCAGCAGCGGGGAATTTATGATGGCGCTGCCAGTGTTTACCTGGATATCGGTGTTGCAGACAGCTTGCCGGAACTGGCTGGCAACTTTCCTCACGTCAGTCGACTGCATATGAGTGCGGGTGCAATGTTGAGTCAGACACCGCAAGCCTTTTTACGTCAGTTCCCCAACGCCCGGTCGTTGAAGTTGGGCGTCCGGGATGGCGTCGACAGAGTTCAGTTGGCCGCGAAGCTGAAGGCATTGCCAGGCATACATGACTTGCGAATCGCCGGGCCGCTGGGGCAGGAGTACAGCGCAACTGTCCAAGCGGCGATAGACGCCATGCCGCAACTGCAACAATTGGACGTGATCGGCATGGCGGGCGAACTGGATGTCAGTGGTCTGACTCGCCTGCATTCGTTGAGTGTGTACGGAACGACAGAGGTTTGGCCCAAGGGCGTCCAGCAATTGCCTCAGCTCAGAGCGCTGGACCTCACTCACTCAAGCGTCAAGACACTCCCCGCTCAATGGCTTTCCGGTCACGAAGCACTCTGGCCCGGCATGAAACTCAATTGGGCCAGGCTGAGTACCGAGGACTTCGTGAGGGCGTATGAGTATGTGCACGAGCATCCTGCGCATTTGCAGGATAGCGGGCACATGCTCGATCGATATTGCCGAGGCACGCTGAATGATGCCTTGGAAACCAGCGAAGAGCTTTCAAAGGCTGCCCTTGGGCGAATGAAGGCAGAAGGGTTGGCAGGGCGGGCATTGCTGGCACGGATCAATGGGCTGCGCGAGGATGGACAGGCGCTGCGCCTGCAACTGGAGCGGTGGCAGCAGCAAACGACAAAAGCCAATGGCCGGCAAGTCAACCTTCGGGAGCGGGAGGTCATTGCCCGGCGAATCCGCGAGTGCTGGCGTGATGGCCTGCGTAAACGTTATGGCGGCGCGCAGGAGGTACCGGTTTCGCAACCTGAGCTCGGCCCTTCGACGGTGCGTTCATGGCCCCTCATGCCCGGACAAATCATTTCATCGAATCTGGATTTGTCAGGCTGGGCGCTGGGCGACCTGCCTGAAATGCCGACGTTGTCGGCAACAGATTTTGCTCATGTGCAAACCTTGCAAATGTCGGGGGTCGTGGCCTCATCCGAAGATGTCAGTGGATTTTTGCGCGGCTTCACCGACATTCGCCGGTTGGACCTGAGTAGCAATCAGCTGCAGAGTCTGCCGACGACACTGGGCAACCTGACAAAACTCAGTGAGCTGAATCTGAGCCGCAATCACCTGACTATCACCCCGAGCATGCAGCAGCGCCTGAACCGGTTATCTGCCCTGGAAAGCCTGGACTTGCGCTATAACCGGGTCGATTCGCTGGACGTGAGTGCCATGTCCCGCTTACAGACTTTGCGTGTGGGGCATACCGCCATCAAAGACTGGCCATCGGGTTTGTGGGGCTTGTCCAGCCTCGACAGGATCGAGCTGAACAACAGCGCTATCACGACGATCCCCGAGACGGCTCTGACCGCTCAACACCTTTCAAAAATCGATTTGCAGGGTTGCCGATTGACGGCAAAGGCCCGCAGCGATTTGCTGGCAAGCAGTTCGTCGGAAAACCCCATGGGCATTTCCAGGGCCAGCTTGCAGACAGGCATTACAGAGGGCGAACCCGAGTATTTTCCGGTGCTGGTCGCGCAGAATCCGGAGTTGTTGTTGCCGCTGCCCGTTGTACCTGGCAATGACCTGACACGCTTGACCCCGCAAGCCCGCCTGCAAAGGCTTGATCCGGATTTGCCGGCGGCCGAGGCGATACGGATCATCGATGTGCTCGCCACGCGCCATGGCGGGGCTGGCCCTCTGTACGAGCAATTGGCCAAGTGGGACAGCCAACACCAGGCATTGACGAAGTCCCTGAACACATGGATCGATACCCCGCCACAGCACCGCGTTGAATCGTCACCTCCTGTGTGGATCGCCGCCACCGAACGCCGCCAGGCAGCTGACCGGATAATGGCGTGCTGGAGGCAGAACCTGCGTGGTACATCGGCAGGCATTACCCTTGATTTGTCCGATATCCCATTGGGCCATCTCCCGACGCTACCTGCCGACTTCGCTCATGTCGGTGAGTTGAACCTCAACAACGTGTATCTGACTGAAGGCGGGCTAAGCGAGTTTCTTGGCGCGTTTACTCACCTTCATACCCTGGCGCTGGATGCCAACGCAATGGATGCCATGCCAGCGTCAGTGACCTCTTTGCGCCGCCTCAAGCGACTTTCGGCGGCCAATAACCGTTTCTCCAATGCAGCTGAGCTTGAGCGTCAGCTTGCCGGGTTGAGCAACCTGGAGTCGTTGAGCCTCTCAGAAAACTGGCTCGAGTCACTGGATGTCAGCGGCCTTGGAAGTTTGCAAACCCTCGATCTGAGTGGCAATCGTCTGGTCATCTGGCCGCAGGGTGCACTTGAGCTTCCTTCACTCAGCACCCTGGATTTGCGCGACAACATGATCGAGTTCATTCCGCCAGCCCTGATGGCCGACGCGCACAGGGTATTGCGTGCGGGCACCAATCTGGCCGGCAACGAGACCCTCGATGGTACAAGCTTGCTGATGTTGCATAATCAAGTGCAGGAAGGCGAGCAGATAGTGGGATGGCGTTCAACAGAGATTGACGAGGCACTGGAGCGGTTTGACAGCAGTAGCGAAAGCAGCAGCGTTGACGACAGCGATAGCGATGACTCGATCGTGAGTGACGTTGAAGTGGATATGGATGAGGTGACGGGTGCCGAGGCTCGTGAACGTTGGATCGATTCGTCAGCTGCAGATGCCGAGGAGTTGATACGGATCTGGAATGATTTTGAGCAAGCGCAAAACAATCAGTTCTTTTTCAATCTGCTGACGCGGCTGGAAGGTACGACAGACTTCATGACAGGACGTGCTGATCTTGTGCGGCGGGTCCACACCGTATTGAGGGTGGCCGATAGCGACGCAGGTCTGAGGGATACGATTTTCGAATTGGCGAGAGCCGGCGCAACCTGCGTCGATGGCCAAATCCTGTTGTTCAGCAATATAGAGGTCAAGGTTTTCGAGTTCGAAACCTCGAAGTCAATTGCACCGGGGCAGCATGGCCAAGTCTTGTTCCGGCTCGGCAGGAATCTGTTTCGACTTGGCAAGGTCGAGGAGATCGCCAACCGCGATATTGCCCAGCGCCGGGCACAGCGCCGCTCGACTGATCCGGCTGAAGTGCGTCTGGCTTATCGTATCGGCCTTGCCGAGCGACTTGAACTGCCGGGACAACCCAGAGGCATGCGCTACAGCGGCAACGTTTCGTCTGCCATGCTGGAGGCGGCCCATGCTGAAGTGATCGCGGCAGAACAATCACCGGCATTGATTGATGAGTTGGTCGGCCGCCAATATTGGAGCGATTATTTGAAAGAAAAATACCCTGAACGGTTTGCCCAGTTGCGTGAGGGTTTCGCAGGCAGAGAGCACGATGTGGATGAGCAGTTTCCGAATTACGGCGAAGGCGCGCAGGAGCAGTACAAGATCGCCATGCAGGCGATCGAGGCAGACCTTGTCTTCGAGCAAGGAAAGCTGTTGCGCGAACTGTCTGAAATAGAGCGGACGCTGGTGGGGTTGTAACGTAAACCCGCAGCGTTGAAACAACCCCGGGAGTCGCACGAGTCGACTCCCGGGATCAGCCTCAGTTGTCGTAACCCAGGTTAGGCGCCAACCACCGCTCGGTCACGCTCAGCTCCTGGCCTTTACGCGACGTATAGCTCTGGACCTGATCCTTGTCGATCTTGCCCACGGCAAAGTACTGCGCCTGCGGGTGAGCGAAATACCATCCGCTGACCGCGGCGGCCGGGAACATCGCATAGTGCTCGGTGAGGAACACTCCGCTGCGCCCAGCGCGCATTTCGGCAGCCTCGGGGTCGAGCAGGGCGAACAGCGTGGCTTTCTCGGTGTGATCCGGGCACGCCGGGTAACCCGGGGCAGGGCGGATGCCGGTGTATTGCTCTTTGATCAGCGCCTCGTTGTCGAGGGTTTCGTCCTTGGCATAACCCCAGTGTTCTTTACGCACCTGCTGGTGCAGCCATTCGGCGCAGGCCTCGGCCAGACGGTCGGCCAGGGCCTTGACCATGATCGAGTTGTAGTCGTCGCCAGCGTCCTGATAAGCCTTGGCCACTTCTTCGGCGCCGATACCGGCGGTGGTGATGAAGCCACCCACATAGTCGGTTAATTCACTGTCCTTGGGTGCAACGAAATCAGCCAGGGAGAAGTTTGGCTTGCCGTCAGTCTTGATGATCTGCTGGCGCAGGTGATGCAGTTTGGCCAACGGCTTGCCGTCATCGCCGTAGAGTTCGATGTCATCGTCACGCACCTGGTTGGCCGGCCAGAAGCCGAACACCGCACGGGCGCTAATCAGCTTTTCGTCGATCAGTTTGGCGAGCATTTCCTGGGCATCGGCGTACAGCGCGGTGGCGGCTTCACCAACCACTTCGTCCTGCAGGATGCGCGGGAACTTGCCGGCCAGGTCCCAGGAAATGAAGAACGGCGTCCAGTCGATGTACTCGGCCAGCACTTTCAAATCGATGTTATCCAGCACCTTGGTGCCGGTGAACGTCGGTTTGACCGGCGTGTAGGTGCTCCAGTCGAACTGTGGCTTTTTCGCGATCGCCGCGGCATAACTCAGGCGTTCGGTGCGGGCGCTGCGGTTGGCCGTGCGTTCGCGGACTTCGATGTAATCCTGGCGGGTTTTCTCGACGAAACCGGCCTTGAGTTCCTTGGACAGCAACTGGGTCGCCACGCCCACCGCACGGGAGGCGTCGGTGACGTAGATCACCGCATCGTTGCTGTACTTGGGCTCGATCTTCACCGCGGTGTGCGCTTTGGAGGTGGTAGCGCCACCGATCATCAACGGCAGATGGAAGTCCTGGCGCTGCATCTCGCGAGCGACGTGGACCATTTCATCCAGTGACGGCGTGATCAGCCCGGACAGACCGATGATGTCGCACTTTTCTTCCTTGGCCACCTGGAGGATTTTCTCCGCCGGCACCATCACGCCGAGGTCGACGATGTCGTAGCCGTTGCAACCCAGCACCACGCCGACGATGTTCTTGCCGATGTCGTGCACGTCGCCCTTGACCGTGGCCATGAGGATCTTGCCCTTGGCTTCCGGCTTGTCGCCTTTCTCCAGTTCGATGAACGGGATCAAGTGGGCCACGGCCTGCTTCATCACCCGAGCGGATTTCACCACCTGCGGCAGGAACATTTTGCCGGCCCCGAACAAGTCGCCGACGATATTCATGCCCGACATCAGCGGACCTTCGATCACTTCGATCGGGCGGGCGAACGACTGGCGCGACTCTTCGGTATCTTCAACGATGTGCGTGGTGATGCCTTTGACCAGTGCATGTTCCAGGCGCTTGTTGACGTCCCAGTTGCGCCACTCTTCGGTCTCGGCTTCCTTGACGCTGCCATCGCCCTTGTACTTGTCGGCAATGGCGAGGAGGGCGTCGGTGCCATCCGGGGTGCGGTTGAGGATCACGTCTTCGACGGCGTCGCGCAGTTCCACCGGGATCTGGTCGTAGATCTCCAGTTGACCGGCGTTGACGATGCCCATGGTCAGGCCGGCGCGGATTGCGTACAGCAGGAACACCGAGTGGATCGCCTCGCGCACCGGGTTGTTGCCCCGGAACGAGAACGACACGTTGGACACGCCGCCCGAGGTCAGCGCATACGGCAGTTCGTCGCGGATGTAGGCGCAGGCATTGATGAAGTCCACAGCGTAGTTGTTGTGTTCTTCGATGCCGGTGGCCACGGCGAAGATGTTCGGGTCGAAGATGATGTCTTCCGGCGGGAAGCCGACTTCGTTGACCAGGATGTCGTAGGAGCGTTTGCAGATTTCTTTCTTGCGGGCTTCGGTGTCGGCCTGGCCGGCTTCATCAAAGGCCATCACGACGACTGCGGCGCCGTAGCGCTTGCACAGTTTGGCGTGATGAATGAATTGCTCGACGCCTTCTTTCATGCTGATCGAGTTGACGATGCCCTTGCCCTGAATGCACTTGAGGCCGGCTTCGATCACTTCCCACTTCGAGGAGTCGATCATGATCGGTACGCGGGAGATGTCCGGCTCGCCGGCAATCAGATTGAGGAAGGTCACCATGGCCTTCTTCGAATCGAGCATCCCTTCGTCCATGTTGATGTCGATCACCTGTGCGCCGGCCTCGACCTGCTGCAGGGCGACTTCCAGGGCTTCGGTGTAGTTGTCTTCACGGATCAGGCGGGCGAACTTGGCGGAACCGGTGATGTTGGTGCGCTCGCCGACGTTGACGAACAGCGAGTTGCGATCGATGGTGAACGGTTCCAGGCCCGAGAGGCGGCAGGCCTTGGGAATGTCCGGAATTTCGCGCGGGACATAACCGGCCACGGCTTTGGCGATGGCTTCGATGTGGCCCGGCGTGGTGCCGCAGCAGCCGCCGACAATATTCAGGAAGCCGCTTTGGGCGAATTCTTCGATGACCTTGGCGGTTTGCGCCGGCAGTTCATCGTACTCGCCGAATTCGTTTGGCAAACCGGCGTTCGGGTGCGCGGAAACGTGGGTGTTGGCTTTGTTCGACAGTTCTTCCAGGTACGGGCGCAGTTCGCTGGCGCCCAAGGCGCAGTTAAGGCCGACCGAAATCGGTTTGGCGTGGGCCACGGAGTTCCAGAACGCCTCGGTGGTCTGGCCGGACAGGGTACGGCCGGAGGCGTCGGTGATGGTGCCGGAAATCATGATCGGCAACTCGATGCCCAGCTCTTCGAACACACCTTGCACGGCGAAAATCGCCGCTTTGGCGTTGAGGGTGTCGAAGATGGTTTCGATCAGGATCAGGTCGGCGCCGCCTTCGATCAGGCCTTTGGTGGCTTCGGTGTAGTTCTCCACCAGCTCATCGAACGTCACGTTGCGGTAGCCGGGATTGTTGACGTCCGGTGACAGCGAGCAGGTGCGGCTGGTCGGGCCGAGCACGCCAGCGACGAAGCGCGGCTTGTCCGGGTTCTCGAGGGTTTTCGCATCGGCGACCTTGCGGGCCAGGCGTGCGCCTTCTACGTTCAATTCGTAGGCCAGTTCTTCCATGCCGTAATCGGCCATGGAAATCCGGGTGGCGTTGAAGGTGTTGGTTTCCAGAATGTCGGCGCCGGCGTCCAGATAAGCCTTCTCGATGCCGCCAATCACGTCGGGACGAGTCAGCACCAACAAGTCGTTGTTGCCTTTGACATCGCTCGGCCAGTCGGCGAAGCGTTTGCCACGGTAATCCTGCTCCTCGAGCTTGTAGCTCTGGATCATCGTGCCCATACCGCCATCGAGAATCAGGATGCGCTCTTTGAGGGCGTGCTTGAGAGCTTGAAGGCGAACACTGCGATCGGACATTGGGACTACTCGGAAAGACCATGACGAAGGGCCGGGATAATAGCAAACCTGTGCGCTTTTAGAGCATGTTCGGGTTTTGCATGAATATCGTTCATGTTGGAGAGGGCGCCGGACCGGTAGAATCGCGGCGTTTTTTAAAGGATCGGGACCAGGGACATGTCGTATCGCGTCGTCATCAGCAGTGTTTTGCTGTTTTTAAGCTGGGGCGCAACGGCGCAAGACCCGGCGGTTACTGCTGGCAGTTCCTCTTCCATTTCCTACACCCGTGACATTCAACCGATCTTCACTGAAAAGTGTGTGGCCTGCCACGCCTGTAATGACGCGGCCTGCCAGCTCAACCTCGGCAGCGGCGAAGGTGCGGCACGCGGCGCGACCAAAGTCCCGGTGTATGACGGTGATCGTGGCCAGGCGGTAACTCCAACCCGTTTGTTTTATGACGCGAGCGGTAAACAGGCCTGGCAGCAACTGGGTTTTTACTCGGTGCTCGATGCCCAGAGCAATCAGGCTGCCTTGATGGCGCGGATGCTGGAGTTGGGTCATCGAACGCCACTGCAGCCCAACGCCAAATTGCCTGCAGAGATCGTCCTGGGCTTGAACCGGGACAACATGTGCGCGATGCCCGGCGAATTTGATGGGTACGCCAGCGCCCATCCAAAGGAAGGCATGCCGTTGGCAGTCACCGGCCTGACCGATCAGCAGTACCAGACGCTGCAACGTTGGCTGGCTTCCGGTGCGCCGATCGATGAACAGGGCCTGGTGCCGAGCGCCAAAGAAGCGTTGCAGGTGGTGCAGTGGGAGAACCTGCTCAACTCGGCGGGCGCCCGGCAAAGCCTGGTGGGGCGCTGGTTGTATGAGCACTGGTTTCTCGCGCACCTCTATTTCAAGGACGGTGAACCGGGTCATTTCTTTCAGTGGGTGCGCTCGCGCACACCGACTGGCCAGCCCATCGATCTGATCAATACCCGTCGCCCGAACGATGACCCAGGTAACCAGTTTTACTACCGGCTGTGGCCGGTACAGGGTGTTATCGTCCACAAGACCCACATCACTTACCCCTTGAGTGCCGCGAAAATGGCGCGGGTCAAAAGCCTGTTCTACAGCGGCAACTGGCAGGCCAATGCGCTGCCCGGCTATGGACCGCAGAGCCGGGCCAACCCGTTTGCCACCTTCGAGGCAATCCCGGCCCAGGCGCGTTACCAGTTCATGCTCGATAACGCCGAGTATTTCGTGCGCACCTTCATTCGCGGCCCGGTTTGTCGGGGGCAGATCGCTACCGACGTGATCCGGGACAACTTCTGGGCGCTGTTCCAGGCACCGGAACATGACCTTTACATTACAGACCCGAACTATCGCGGCCAGGCCACGCCGCTGCTGGCGATGCCGGGGCAGAACGACGATGTCGGCAGTGTCTTGAGTCTGTGGCGTGACTACCGCGACAAACGCAACGAATACGAGGCCTTGCGCCGGGACAACTACGCCGAAATGCCGGCACCGAGCTGGTCGACCCTGTGGGCGGGTAACGACAATGCGCTGCTGAGCATTTTCCGTCATTTCGACAGTGCTGCCGTGACCAAAGGCCTGATTG
Source organism: Pseudomonas sp. Sample_24 (assembly GCF_004307605.1). Taxonomy (NCBI): domain Bacteria; kingdom Pseudomonadati; phylum Pseudomonadota; class Gammaproteobacteria; order Pseudomonadales; family Pseudomonadaceae; genus Pseudomonas; species Pseudomonas sp. Sample_24. The sequence continues at coordinate 52,538 of NZ_RCNW01000321.1, read as the reverse complement.
GCGATGTGCCGCAAACCATGTGGTTGTTCGATTTCCCGCTGCTGGAACGTACTTACTATCAGCTGGCGGTGAATTTTGACGTGTTCGGCAACGTTTCCCATCAGGCTCAGACACGCCTGTATTTCGATCTGATTCGCAATGGTGCCGAGCAGAACTTCCTGCGCCTGATGCCTGCGGATTCGCGGGACGATTACCTCAGCGACTGGTATCAGAGCGGCGGCAAATTCAAGATGTGGTTGAACTATGAAGCCATCGACGACGATACGCCCACCGCGCTGAAACTCGACGAAAAAGACCCCAAGCGCGACTTTGCCCTGCAGTTGCTGGCACGCTATGGCGACCTAAATGCCAACCCTGATCCGATCAACCGCTGTAACGGAGCCTATTGTTCCCGGCCGAACATCGACCCTGACTTGCAAAACGCCGAACAAGCCCTGAGCACGCTCACGGCACGACCCGCCGCGGGGCTCAAGGTTATCGATCAACTGCCGGAAGCGACCATGCTGCGTATCGAAACGGCCAGCGGCCAACGCGTGGTCTACAGCATGTTGCGCAATCGAGCCCATAGTAATGTGGCGTTCATGCTCGGCGAGTCGTTGCGCTATCAGCCAGGCCTGGACACGTTGACTATTTTTCCTGGAGTACTCAGCAGCTATCCGAACTTCATGTTCAACATTCCCGCCGGGCAGGTGCCTGCGTTCGTCGAAGCCATGGAAAACGCCAAGGACGCCGATCATTTCGAGAAAATCGTCGAGCGTTGGGGAATCCGCCGCAGTCACCCGCAATTCTGGCAGTACTTCCATGATTTGAGCCGCTACATCCACGAGACCGAACCGTTGGAAGAGGGCGTACTCGACATGAACCGCTACGAAAACCTCTGAAACACCCATTCTGTAGGAGCAAAGCTTGCTCGCGATGACGTCGGCACATTCAGACTCAACGCTGGCTGGCCTGACGCTATCGCGAGCAAGCTTTGCTCCTACAGAGGAGTAGCGTCGGAATCTTTCCCGACAAAAATACTAGGACTTTGTCCGCGGCGATGATTGGCGTAAACTGCGCCCAAGCCTGCGAGGAGTTTCCATGACCGCTATTACCATTACCGACGCCGCCCACGATTACCTGGCTGATCTGCTGTCCAAGCAGAACACCCCGGGTATCGGCATCCGCGTCTTCATCACCCAGCCTGGCACCCAGTATGCAGAAACCTGCATTGCCTACTGCAAACCTGGCGAAGAAAAACCCGAAGACACGGCGTTGGGGCTCAAGAGCTTCACCGCTTATATCGATTCGTTCAGCGAAGCGTTCCTGGACGACGCGGTTGTCGACTACGCCACCGACCGCATGGGTGGCCAGCTGACCATCAAGGCGCCAAACGCCAAAGTACCGATGGTCAATGCCGACAGCCCGATCAACGAGCGTATCAATTACTACCTGCAAACCGAGATCAACCCGGGGCTGGCCAGCCACGGCGGTCAGGTCAGCCTGATCGATGTGGTCGAGGACGGCATCGCCGTTCTGCAGTTTGGCGGCGGTTGCCAAGGCTGCGGCCAGGCAGACGTGACCCTGAAGGAAGGTATCGAGCGCACCTTGCTCGAGCGCATCCCGGAGCTCAAGGGCGTCCGTGACGTGACCGACCACACGCAGAAAGAAAACGCCTACTACTAAGGTGTTCGCTGCGACATGAAAAACACTGTGGCGAGGGAGCTTGCTCCCGCTCGACTGCGAAGCAGTCGCCTGTCAGCCGATGCATTTCCCGTGATGAGTGCAATGGCTTACGGAGGGACCGCTTAGCGGTCCAGCGGGAGCAAGCTCCCTCGCCACAAGTGTTTCAGGGCCTGTACAAATGCGCATGCCCGGCGCGATACAGCGACGACTCGCTGAACTGGTCACTGCCCAGCACGCGCCCCACCAGAATCAACGCCGTACGACGAAACCCTTTGTCGGCAACCTTTTCGGCAATGTCCTCAAGCGTTCCGAGCACCCAATCCTGATCCGGCCAGGTCGCTCGATGAACCACCGCAATCGGGCAATCTGCGCCGTAATGCGGCACAAGCTCTTCGACAATCTTCGTCAGGTGATTAACCCCCAAATGAATTGCCATGGTCGCCCCGTGCTGCGCCAGGCTGGAGAACTCTTCGCCCGCCGGCATCGCGGTTTTGTCGGCATAGCGGGTCAGGATCACGCTCTGTGACACGTCCGGCAACGTCAGTTCCGCCCCAAGCAGCGCGGCACAGGCGGCGGTCGCGGTGACGCCGGGGATGATCTCGAAAGGAATGCCGAGTTCGCGCAAGTGGCGAATCTGCTCGCCGATGGCACCATACAGACTCGGATCGCCCGAGTGCACCCGCGCCACATCCTGGTTGTTGGCGTGGGCGCGCTTGATCAGCTCGATGATCTGTTCCAGATGCAGTTCGGCGCTGTTGACCAGCGTCTCGGCGTGATGGCCTTCAAGAACAGCGGCGGGTACCAATGAGCCGGCATAAATGATCACCGGACAGCTGCGAATCAGGCGCTGGCCTTTGACGGTAATCAGTTCCGGGTCGCCGGGACCTGCGCCAATGAAATAGACGGTCATCGTCGGTTCCTGTGGGAAAAAGGGGCTGGGCAAGGCTTCAAATGAAGATTGCTCATGATCGATTGCGCGGATTATCGGGGATTTTACGCAGCGCAGGCCAATGCCAGAGTGGCCTGGGCATATTTTTGTCGCCGGATCAGCAGTTTTGCCGGTGCATGGCCCAGCTGTTCGGCCAAGGCCAGGGCGGCACTTTCCGCCACGCCGTAGCAACCGGTGCGCTCGAAGGCGATCTGTGAATGGTGACTGAGGTATGGCTGATAACCAGCCAGTTGTTCGCTACTGAAAAACATCAACGGCAACGCCAGTTGCGTGGCCAATTCGATCAGAGCCGGTTCGTCGCGCTTCAAGTCGATGCTGGCCAGGGCCTTGATGTCATGAAGCTCGATCCGGTGTGCTTGCAGCGCCTGATCGAGCAGTGCGCGCAACGTGCTCACCGGGCAGCCCCGTTGGCAGCCCAGACCGACCACCAGGGTCGGCACTGTGCTGACTTCAGTCATGCGCGGTATTGGCCATCGTTTTTGCGGCGGAACAACCAGGCGCTGATCAGGCCCAGGGCCAGCCAGAACGCCACGTTGGTCAGCTGCGAAGCGATTTTGAAACGGGTCTCCAGTGCTTCGGGTGCCAGCATCGAATGCACTTCCGGTTGCGGCGCGCCGATCACGTGGGGAACCGCAAGGATCGCCGCGCCGAGGACTTTCATCAGCCAGTGACGGCTGAACACGATCAGGGCGATACCCACCGCGGTGGAGGCCGCGGTGCCAATCCACCAGAACTGCCGTTGCGCCAGATCGGCGGCAGCGGTGCCCGGCAATTCAGGCGGCAGGCCCAGGGTTGGCGCCAGCACGAAGGTTGCGTAGCCCGCCAGGCCCCAGAGCAGGCCCTGGGAGGTTTTGGTCGGTGCGCGCAAGGTGTAGAGCCCGGCGAGCATCAGGGCGAAGCCGACGGCTACCACCAGATTGCCGCCAGTGGTCGAAAGCACACGCTGCCAACCGTCTTGCGGTTCCCAGGCTTCGCCATCGTGGGTGTGCGCGGCAACGGCGCCTTCGGAGTGGGTGTGTTCGTGGGCTTCAACAGCGGCGGGTTCGGATTTCTCGTAGGTCTCGGCCTGCAGGATCAGCGGTGAGACCCAGAAGCTTTGCAGCAGAGTGAGCAGCAGGGCGGCGAGCAGCCCGCTGAAACCTGCGGTTTGCGCAATACGCTTGATCATGTCTGAAGGTCTCAATGGCACGGGAACGCGGCGCTGTGACGGGTATCGTGCGCGGCGTTGTGCACGGCTTCGATGTGCGAGAAACCGGCGAAGTACACCAGGCATGCGCCGAGAATCGACGCGCAGACAGCGGCGGTCAGACGTTGAGTCAGGGTAGTGGTGGCGCTGGCAGTGTTGCTATGAGCGGTGCTGCTGGTGATCGACATGGCGTTTCCCTCTGGTCTGTCAGCGGGGAATCAGAAGCGCATGCAGAAAGCCCGCACGAACGGGCGCGCAGAGCTTCGAACAGCGCCCGCCCACCGCGGGTTTGTCATTCAGTGATGGTGTATTCACCTTGTGTTGCGGGCCGGTCTCCGGGCTCACGAGGGGCGCAGGCCTGAGCCTGTTCCTGCAAGCATCACCTTCCCATGCCTCATCGGCACAGTGGATCTGACGCTTCGCTCGCTTACCGTTGCGGGGGCAGCACCGGACTGACATGGCTTGGAGTAAAGCACATGATTCACCGGTTTCCCGTTTCACCCTGTGAAGGGCACCCGTAACAAGATGCATAGGAGAGCATGGGCGGAGGTTGGGCGTCAATTGGCAAGGGTTCTCGTTTGAGTTGATCGTTCCCACGCTCTGCGTTGATCATTCGTTTGATCGTTCCCACGCTCTGCGTTGGAATGCAGCCCGGGACGCTCTGCGTCCCTTTCACAGCCGAACGCGGAGCGTCCGTTGAGGCATGCCCACGCAGAGCGTGGGAACGATCGACGCAAAGCGCGGGAACGATCGATTCGGCTTGATCATTGACCCGCCCCAATACCATGCGTAGCCTTGCGCTTTCGAGGTTCTTCGGCGTTTGTCGAAGCTAAGAAGGGAACGCGGTCAATGCCGCGGCTGCCCCCGCAACTGTGAACGGTGATGTTCGCTGCCACGCCACTGCACGCTCAAGTCCTGAGCCCGCGGGAAGGCGCAGCCAACGCCAGTCAAGCGACTGGGACACCGTCAGCCAGGAGACCTGCCTCGATACAGATTCTCACTACAACCGGGCGGGGTGATCCGGTGGCGAACGCTTCCGGCGCGCACAGGCGTTGCCGGTTCTCGTCCCGTATGCCCGCCACCTTGCCAAAGGGCATCCGATGAAAACACTGGCCAAACTCCCCGTCACCATCGTTACCGGCTTCCTCGGCTCGGGTAAAACCACCTTGCTGCGACACATGCTCGACAACGCTCAGGGTCGCCGCATCGCAGTGATCGTCAACGAATTCGGTGAGCTGGGCATCGATGGCGAGATCCTCAAGCAGTGTTCAATCGGTTGCACCGAAGAAGAAGCCAGTGGCCGTGTCTATGAGCTGGCCAACGGCTGCCTGTGCTGCACCGTTCAGGAAGAGTTCTTCCCGGTGATGCGCGAACTGGTCGCCCGGCGCGGTGATCTCGATCACATTCTTATCGAAACCTCGGGCCTGGCCCTGCCAAAACCTTTGGTACAAGCCTTCCAGTGGCCGGAAATCCGCAGTGCCTGCACCGTTGATGCGGTGATCACCGTGGTCGACAGCCCGGCCGTGGCGGCCGGCACCTTCGCCGCATTCCCGGATCAGGTCGACGCCCAGCGTAAACTCGACCCAAACCTGGACCATGAATCGCCACTGCACGAACTGTTCGCCGATCAACTGTCCAGCGCTGACCTGGTGATCCTCAACAAGGCCGACCTGATCAGCCCTGAAGACCTGGCCCGCGTGCGCCTGGAAGTCGCCGAAGAACTGCCGCCTGCGGTAAAAGTCATCGAAGCCAGCAGCGGGCGCTTGCCGCTGGACGTGTTGATCGGCCTGGGTGCCGGCTCTGAAGAGCACATCGACAGCCGTCATAGCCATCATGATCACCACCATGAAGGCGAAGACGATCACGATCACGATCACGATGCTTTCGATTCCATCTCCATCGAGCTGCCGCAAGCCGACGAAAGCCTGCTGATGGACGCGCTGACCCAACTGGTGGTCCAGCACGGCATCCTGCGTGTCAAAGGCTTCGCTGCAATCCCGAACAAACCGATGCGTCTGCTGATTCAGGGCGTGGGCACACGTTTTGACAAGCACTTCGATCGTCAATGGAGCCTTGAGGAACCACGCGTCACTCGTCTGGTGCTGATCGGCCAGGCACTGGACGCCAGCCTGCTCGAAGCGCAATTGCGCGCCGCGCTCAGCGTGTAAGCCATGCACCTGCTCAGGACCCAGCCCGGCGGTTTCGTGTCGGATGACAACATTGCCGACCTTGGACAAACCCCGGCCGAGCTGGTGATCCTGTGCAGCGGCGATTCCAGCCTGGCGCTGCTTGCCGAAGCGGCGCAGCAATTGCCCGACGATTATCCGAGCGTGCGCCTGGCGAACCCGATGCAGGTGCAGAATCATGCCTCGGTTGATCTGTATGTCGATGAAGTCTTGCGCCACGCCAAGGTCATTCTGATCTCGCTGCACGGCGGCATTGCCTATTGGCGTTACGGCGTCGAGCGACTGGTGCAATTGTCGCAGCGTGGAGTGCGGTTGATACTGGTGCCGGGCGACGATCGTCCAGACCCGGAACTCAGTGACCTGAGCACCGTCGGTGCCGAGGATCGTGATCGGCTCTGGCAGTTTCTTCGTCAGGGCGGCATGGGCAACGCCCTGGATTTTTTCCGTTGCCTGGCCAATCGTTGGTTGGCGCGGGATTACGCCTGGGCCGAGCCGCAAGCGTTGCCGCGCACGGCGATTTACCATCCGCAAAAAAACACCGTTGAATTGAATGACTGGCAGGCTGAATGGCAGGCGGGTCAACCGGTGGCGGCCGTGCTGTTTTACCGCTCGCATTTGCAAGCGGCGAACACCGGTTTCATCGATGTTTTTTGCCAGCGTTTGCAGGCTGCCGGGTTGAATCCGTTGCCCATCGCGCTGGCTAGTTTGAAAGAGCCCGGTTGCCTGACGGTGGTCGAGGACCTGCTGGACGAGGCTGAAGCGGCGGTGATTCTCAACACCACCGGTTTCGCCCAGTCCAGCCCTGAAGCGCCGCACTTGCGACCATTTCGCCGCAATATCCCGGTGATCCAGGCGATTTGTGCCCAGGACAACGAGCCGGGCTGGCGCGCCAGCGAACAAGGCCTCGGCCCGCGTGATCTGGCGATGCACATTGCCCTGCCAGAGCTGGATGGGCGGATTATCAGCCGACCGATCAGCTTCAAGGATCTGGCGTGGCGCAGTGAGCGCAGCCAATCGGATGTGGTCTGCTACCGCCCGCAACCTGAACGCATGGACTTCGTCGCCGAGCTCGCACGGCGCTGGACCGACCTGGCACACCTGCCCAATGCTGAAAAGCGCGTGGCGCTGATCCTCGCCAATTACCCGACCCGCGACGGCCGCATCGGCAACGGTGTGGGCCTCGACACGCCGGCCGCTGCCCTGAACATTCTGCGTGCGCTGCATAAGGAAGGCTATCCGCTACACGCCGAATTGCCGGCCAGCGGCACCGCGCTGATCGAGCAATTGCTTGGCGGTGTCAGTAATGACCTGGACACTCTCGATCAGCGTCCCTGCCAGCAAAGTCTGGCAATGGATGATTACCTGAAAATGTTCAACGCACTGCCCGCAGCGAATCGCGCCGCGGTGCTGGCTCGCTGGGGGGCGCCGGAAAACGATCCGATGTGCCGCAACGGCCGAATGATGATCGCCGGGCTGCGTTTCGGCCTGACCTTCGTTGGCATTCAACCGGCGCGCGGTTATCAGGTTGACCCGAGCGCGGTGTATCACGACCCGGACCTGGTGCCGCCCCACGGCTACCTGGCGTTTTACTTCTGGCTGCGCAACACCTATGGCGCCCACGCGCTGATCCACGTCGGCAAGCACGGCAACCTCGAATGGCTGCCGGGCAAAGGGGTAGGCCTGTCGGAACACTGCTGGCCGGATGCATTGCTCGGGCCGCTGCCCAACATCTATCCATTCATCGTCAACGATCCGGGCGAGGGCGCCCAGGCCAAGCGACGGACCCAGGCAGTGATCATCGATCACTTGATGCCACCGCTGACCCGTGCCGAAACCTACGGCCCGCTGCGCAATCTCGAGTTGCTCGCCGACGAATACTACGAAGCGCAATTGCTCGATCCGCGTCGCGCCCGCGAGTTGCAGCGCGACATCCTGCAACTGGTGCGCGACACCCACATCGACCGCGAACTGCAACTGGACGAACAACTCGACAGCGATGTCGATGCGGCGATCTGGTTGCCGCGCCTGGACACTTACCTGTGTGACTTGAAGGAATCGCAGATCCGCGACGGCTTGCATGTTTTCGGCGAGTCGCCGGTCGGACGCTTGCGTATCGATACATTGCTGGCATTGCTGCGAATCCCCCGGGGTGACGGGCGTGGTGCGCAATCGAGCTTGCTGCGCGCTTTGGCCAAGGCATTCTCGCTGGGTTTCGATCCGCTGGATTGTGTGTTGGCCGAACCATGGACCGGGCCGCGACCAATTGAACTGCACAACCTCACCCAAGAAGCTTGGCGCACCGCTGGCGATACCCGCGAACGCCTTGAGTTGTTCGCCGCACAACTGATCTCGCAGGCGTTGACCGATCCTTGTAGGCGCGAGCCTGCTGGTGATGGCGTGTCAGTCGACGCCAACGCAGCTGACACACCCTCGCCAGCAGGTTCGCTCCTGCAGGGGCCGGGTTGGTCCGAGGTCCAGGCCATCCTCGACAATCTGCGCGAAGTGGTCGCACCACGCCTGGACGCCTGCGGCCCGGCAGAAATGCGCGGCCTGCTCGATGCCTTGGGCGGCCGCTTCGTGCCAGCCGGCCCCAGCGGCGCGCCGAGTCGCGGAAGGCTTGACGTGCTGCCCACCGGGCGCAATTTTTATTCGGTGGACGTGCGCAACCTGCCGACCACAACCGCCTGGCGCATCGGTTTTCAATCGGCCAACCTGATTCTTGAACGCCACCTGCAAGATCATGGCGATCATCTGCGTCAGCTCGGCCTGTCAGTGTGGGGCACCGCGACCATGCGCACCGGTGGCGACGATATCGCACAGGCCATGGCGTTGATGGGCGTGCGCCCGGTATGGGCTACCGGCAGTCAGCGCGTCGACGATTTTGAAATACTGCCACTGAGCTTGCTCGATCGGCCGCGAGTGGACGTGACCTTGCGCGTTTCCGGTTTCTTTCGCGACGCCTTTGCCAATCTGATCCGCTTGTTCGACGCCGCGGTACAAGCGGTGGCTGCGCTGGATGAACCTGACGATCTCAATCCGTTGGCGGCCAAGGTCCGTGCCGAGCGGGCAGCGTTACTGCAATCGGGGGTTGATGAGGAATCGGCCCGACGCCAGGCCGGTTGGCGAATTTTCGGTGCCAAACCCGGCGCGTATGGCGCAGGAGTGCAGGGCGCTATCGATGGCCGGCTGTGGCAAAGCCGTGAGGATCTGGCCGAGGTCTATCTGAATTGGGGCGGTTACGCCTATGGCGGTTCTGACGAGGGCACCCTGGCCCGAGAACCCTTCAGTCGACGCCTGAGCCAAGTGCAGGCCGTTGTGCAAAATCAGGATAACCGTGAGCACGATCTGCTCGATTCCAATGACTACTATCAGTTCCAGGGCGGTATGCTCGCGGCGGTGGAAAGCCTCAGCGGAGCCGCGGCGGCGAGTTACCACGGCGATCACAGCCAGCCGGACTTGCCGAAAATCCGCACGCTCAAGGAAGAGCTGAACCGGGTCATCCGCTCGCGGGCAGCCAATCCCAAGTGGCTCGACGGGGTAAAGCGACATGGCTATAAAGGCGCCTTCGAAATGGCTGCGACTGTCGACAACCTGTTCGCCTTCGACGCCACCACACAGCTGATCGACGATCATCAGTACGCCTTGCTGGCAGATGCCTATTTGCTCGACCCGGACACCCGGGATTTTGTCCGCGAGCACAATCCCCACGCGTTGCGCGACATGACCGAACGCATGCTCGAAGCGCAACAGCGAGGCATGTGGAAAGCGCCGGGCGAGTATCGCGAGGCGCTGGAAAATCTGCTGCTGGACATAGAAGAAGACAGTTGACTAGAGAACAGTGGACACCTGTGGCGAGGGAGCTTGCTCCCGCTCGGCTGCGAAGCAGTCGTAAAACCCGAAACCGTGGCGTATAGCTGATCGTTCCCACGCTCCGCGTGGGAATGCAGCCCGGGACGCTCCGCGTCCCACCCAGAGCCGAACGCGGAGCGTCCGTTGAGGCATTCCCACGCAGAGCGTGGGAACGATCACAAAAAACCCGAAACCGTGGTGTATCTGATTTTTGGGGCCGCTGCGCAGCCCAGCGGGAGCAAGCTCCCTCGCCACAGAGTAATGACCGACCATGATGAGAAACCCGACATGACCGACACTCCGCATTTCCCCCTGTCCGCCGTGGTCGGCGCCGACGATTTGAAGCTCGCGCTGTACCTGACTGCCATCGACCCGAAAATTGGCGGTGTGCTGATCGAAGGTCCGCGTGGCATGGCCAAGTCGACATTGGCCCGAGGCCTGGCGGACCTGCTCGCCAGCGGTCAGTTCGTTACCTTGCCGTTGGGCGCGACTGAGGAGCGGTTGGTCGGTACCCTCGATCTGGATGCCGCGCTGAGTGAAGGCCGGGCGCAATTTTCACCGGGTGTGCTGGCCAAGGCTGATGGCGGCGTGCTCTACGTCGATGAGGTCAACCTGCTGCCGGATCATCTGGTCGATCTGCTACTCGACGTCGCCGCCAGCGGTACCAATCTGATCGAGCGGGATGGCATCTCCCATCGGCATTCGGCGAAATTCGTGTTGATCGGCACCATGAACCCGGAAGAGGGCGAATTGCGGCCGCAGCTGCTGGACCGCTTTGGCTTGAATGTCGCCCTCAGCGGCCACACCGCACCGGCAGAGCGCGGCCAGATCATCCGTCGGCGCCTGGATTTCGACAGCGATCCCCAGCGCTTTTGCGCCACGTGGGAGAGCCAACAAGCGAGCCTGCGCGAGCGTTGCCAGCAGGCACGCGTTGCGTTGACGAGCATCCCGCTGGACGACGACGCGCTGGCGCAGATCACTGAACGCTGCTTCGCCGCCGGAGTCGACGGCATGCGCGCCGATCTGGTCTGGCTGCGCGCGGCTCGTGCCCACGCAGCCTGGCGTGGCGCTCGTGCCATCAGCGTCGAAGATATCGACGCGGTCGCCGAGTTCGCCTTGCGCCATCGTCGCCGTGAGCTTGCCGCATCGGCGCCACAACCGGCGCAAGCGCCACAGTCGTCTTCGCCGCAAACGACCAATCCGGGTGAAGGCCAGGGGCAGTGGGGTGAAATGGCTCCTCAGGCATCGCCTGTCGGCGCCCGCCGGGAAGTGCCGAGCTGGCCAAAAAAGCCCTAGGCATTCGCCCCCGATCCGACGCGGGGGCGAATGCCAGGCCCCGCGCCGGACGACTGGACCATGGCCGACAGGGCAAGCGTCACGCTGCCTGCAGCGGTTCGATCAACTGGCCGGGGACCTTGCTCATTGGTCGGCCACGTGTGCGTGCGGATCTGTTGTTCCACGTGCGCACACGTTCGGCTCATCAATTGTGGCTGGTGATTGTCGATGCGTCGGCTTCGACCCGTCGGCACCATGCCTTGAGCGATGCCAAGGGTTTGCTCGCGCAGTTGTTCGATGACGCCTATCGCCAACGCGCCCGGCTGGCCTTGCTGTCTGCCAGTGGCGCTGCGCCGAAGTGGCAGGTTCAAGGGTTGAAAGCGTCCAGTGGTTTGCGTCACTGGCTTGATGGACTGGGCGCCGGTGGCGGCACGCCGTTGCTGGCGGCGTTGAGCGAAGCGGGGCAGTGGCTTGCGGCCCGGCGAAAGCGCTTTCCGGCCGAGCAGCAACGCTTGCTGGTGATCACGGATGGGCGGATCAAGGACGGGGCGACATTGCAGCCATTCAATTGTCCCGGGCTGCTGATCGATATCGAGCGTGGGCCGATCAGGCTGGGTCGCTGCAAGGTGATGGCGGAGCAGTTGCAGTCGGAGTATCGGCATATCGATGAGTTGTTGCCGGGTTGATTTTTCCTGTGCTGCGCGCCGATCACGGCGAGCCTGCTCGCGATAGCGGTGTACCCGCCAGCCTCAATCGAATTATTTCCCCATCGCCCGCCGATACTGCCGGGTACGCTTGCCCAGGTACAACTGGTCGACAATCAACGCCCACAGCGCCGACACTCCAGGTCGGGTCTTACGCCCACGACTCAATCGATGCAGCTGGAATTTCACGACCGCCATGTTTGCCAATGCTGCCAGCGGTTTGCGTTTCCAGCGAATTGGCGGCAGTTGCGGGTGACTGTTCAGACCTTCTCGCCAGTGCTTGACCAAGCCGGGCTCAACGGCGAGGGCCGTGCCCATTCCAGCCATGGCGATGCCGCTGGCGAGCACTTGTTCGACAACTGTCAGGCGTCGAATCCCGCCGGTGACCATTACCGGCATGCATGCCACTGCGGCCAACTCACCGGCCATTTCCAGAAAATAAGCCTCGCGCGCCAACGTCCGCCCGTCACGGGCCTCGCCTTGCATGGCCGGTGCTTCGTAGCTGCCGCCCGAGAGTTCGAGCAAATCGATCTGCAGCTCGTTCAGCCACTGGATAACCTGCCGGGCGTCGTCGGCGTCGAAGCCGCCGCGCTGGAAATCTGCCGAGTTGAGCTTCACCGCTACGCAAAACTGCGGTGATACCGCTTGGCGCACGGCATCGACCACTGCAAGCAGCAAGCGGGCACGGTTTTCCAATGAGCCGCCCCAGCGATCGGTTCGGCGATTGGTCAGTGGTGAAAGGAACTGGCTGATCAGGTAGCCATGAGCGGCATGTATCTGCACGCCGGTAAAACCGGCCTTTTCGGCCAGCGCGGCACTGGCGGCGAAGCGCTGGATCACCTCGTCGATGTCGGCTTTGCTCATGGGTTTCGGTTCGGCGAACATCTTCGAAAACTGTCCCAGATCCAGTGCTACCGCCGAAGGCGCCAACGCTTGCTGGCCAAGGTTGGCCATGGTTTGGCGGCCGGGGTGATTCAATTGCACCCAGAACTGCGCACCACCGCTGCGCCCAATGTCGGCCCACTGACGGAAGCGTTGCAGATGCCGCTCATCTTCGAGTACTACACCGCCTGGGCCGGTCATGGCGCGCCGGTCAATCATCACGTTGCCGGTCAATAGCAGCCCGGCACCGCCATCTGCCCAGGCCTGGTACAAGCGAAACAGCGCACCATCGGGTGCCTGATCGATGTCGGCGAGGTTTTCTTCCATCGCGGCTTTGGCGATGCGGTTGCCGATGGTCTGGCCGTTGGGCAGATTCAACGCTTGAAAGGGCGACATGCTTGACTCCTCATCAGTGAAGAGTAGAGGCTAAGCTTAAAGTTAACTTTAATGTCAAGCAGGCAAATGAGGTCGCAATGAAAATCGGTGAATTGGCACTGCTGAGCGGATTGAGCGCCTCGCGCATTCGCTTTTATGAGGCTCAAGGTTTGATTCAACAGGTTCAGCGCTCGGCGAACGGCTATCGACAATACCCGCAACAGGTCCTGCAAACCCTGCAAATCATCCAGTGCGCCCAGCAGGCCGGGTTCAGCCTCGAAGAACTCAAGCAACTGTTACCGGACACTGTGACGGGGGCGTTCAAGCATGATGAGTTGATGGTCGGCCTGCATCGCAAGATCGAACAGATCGAAGCCATGCAACGGCATCTGGCGCAAAGCAAGGCGCAGTTGCAGGGTTTGATCGAAAACATCCAGGCCCGGCCGGAAGGCATGGCTTGTGACGCGAATGCCGAGCGGGTGCTGGAGTCATTCAGGCACTAAAGCAGTCTGAGGGGTGGGAATCGGCTTGCGCATCAACGTCCCCACCACCAGCGCACCGAGCAAAGCTGCGAGTCCCGCCACCCACAACAACAGACTGAACCCCGCGACGAACGCCTGCCGGGCCAAGGCTTCAACCAGCGGCCGCGCGATTTCGGGCAACAGACTCATCGCCGCGTTCATATCACCGGCGACCACCCGCGAGGCGACATCCTTTGACTGTTCGAGCAACTCCGGCGCCAGACTCGACAAACCGAAGTGCAGCTGTTGTTCAGTGTGGCCAGCGAGCAGCGCGCCATACACGCCGATGGCCAGCATCACCGCACTGAAGCGCATGGTCGTGCTCATGCCCGAGGCCATGCCGGTGCGTTGCCGCGGGACGCAGGCCATGATGTTTTTCTGCGTATCGCCGTTGAGCAGACCTGCGCCGGCACCGGTGACGGCAATCGCCAGGGCGAACGGCAGATAACCGCCACTGTTGACCGCCCAGGCACTGAGCAAGTTGCCGCAGCCTACCAGGGTGAGCCCGATGGCCATCATGTTTGCCGGCGTGATCCGCCCCGTCAGCCGAGCACCGATGCGCGGGAAAATCAGCAGGGTGACGGCGAACGGCAACATGCCCAAGCCCGCCGAAATCGCGGTGAACCCCAGCCCGTTCTGCAAGTAGAACGGCAGCATGGTCATCATGACCTGAGCACACGCGGCGTACGCGAACATGCCGAGCAGCGCACCGATGAAGCGTGGATGACGGAACAGTTGCAGGTCGATCATCGGGCGCTGTTGCAGACGTTCGATCACCACGAACAGTCCCAACAACGCTGCTCCACCGATCAGGCGCGCATAAGTGACCGGGTTGCTCCAACCGATCCGATTGGCTTCGATCAGGCCCCAGATCAGGCACAGCAGGCTGGCGCTGAAGGCGAGGCTGCCCCAGGGATCAAGGCGCGCTGCTTGCGCATCGCGTGATTCCGGTACCGCGCGCCAGACCTTGTACATCAGGAACAAGCCCACTGGCAGGTTAAGGTAGAAAATCCAGCGCCAGCCCACGAATTCGGTGATCAGTCCGCCCAGGGTCGGCGCGGCGGTCATGGCAACGCCCATGCAGCCACCCCAGAATGCCCAGGCCTTGGCTCGTTCGGCTTCATCATGAAAGGTGTGGCCGATGGCTGCCAGCGCCGAGGTCAACAGCAGTGCGGCGCCGACGCCTTTGATCGCGCGTGCAATGTCGAGGAACAGGGCGTTCGGTGCCGCGCCGCAGCCCAGTGAAGCGATGATAAAAATCCCCAGGCCCCACATCAGGGTCTTCTGGCGACCAAAACGGTCGGCCAGGCTACCGGCCGGCAACAGCAACGCGGCGAACGCCAACATGTAGGCGCTGACCACCCACTCGATGTCGGCGAAATTGGCCCCCAGGTCACGCGCAATGCTGGGCAAGGTAACGGCGACAATGTTGGTGTCGAGCACGATCAGCGAGCACACGGCGGATGCGGTCAGTAAGGTCTGACGTGCAATTGGCGTGGGTTTGACGGGCATGGCAAGGGTTCTCTACTGTGACGGTTCGAGCAGCTTATCCCTGGCTGACAGTGTCGTTGTTAGGCGCGCCTCATCACTTCATTACCTTTGAGCTAATGCCCCCATGGACATCCGCCACTTCCGCTATTTCCTCGCCGTCGCTCGCCATCGCAATTTCACCCGCGCCGCCGAGCAATTAGGCATCGCGCCGCCGACCCTGACCCGGCAGATTCAAGACATGGAAGCGGAGTTGGGCGCGCGCTTGTTTTTTCGTCAGTCGCGGGACGTCAGCCTGACCGAAGCCGGCGCGGCGCTGGTAATCGAGGCTGAAGCCACGGTCCGGCAATTCGAGTCTGCCCAACGTAATGCACAACGTGCCGGTCGCGGTGAAGTCGGACACATCGAACTCGGTTATGTGGCGTCGGCGGTGTACTCAGGAGTGCTGCAAAAACAAGTGCAGGGGTTTGCTTGCCAATTCCCGGACGTCAGCCTCAATGTGCGGGAGAGCCCCATGGCCAGCCTGCCGAACATGATCCTCGAGGGACGTTTCGACCTCGGCTACATCCGCTGCCCGTTGGCGTTGCCCGACGGTATCGAAAGTGTGCGGCTCGACGAGGAAGGCTTTGTGTTGGCGCTACCGGTCGATTCATGGCTCAACCGTTTGCCGATGATCAATTCAGTGCATCTGCAGAACGAAAACTTCATTCTTCCCGAGCAAGTGGTCGGCACCTTGCAAGTCGCCGCGCAGGGTGGGTTTGTACCCAGGCTGGGGGCGCAGCCGGGTGGGTTGGTCGCGGTGATTGCCCTGGTTTCGCTGGGGCAGGGCGTGGCGGTGGTGCCGGAGTCCGTGGTCGGCCATGTCAGTTTGCCGAACGTGGTGTATCGGCAGATTGCGGATTGCCAGGTGATTTCCTGGTTGGCCTTGGTTCATCGGCGGTTCGAGAGGTCGCCGGCGGTGATCAAGTACATCGATCGCGTAAAAAATGCTTGAGTGCGCAAGCATCGCGTTGTTCGAAATACCGAAGATTCATAGCCGCTACAGATCTTGAAATGATTTCCGGCTGTAGGAACAGTCGCTATTGCTTGTACGATCCAAGTCCTTTTTCCTTTCAGGACTTGCATGAACACCCTCACGGAGCCCCCCAGTTATCCTTTCCCCACGCGCCATCGCGCGGTCTTGATGCACGCGAAGCACCCGGTCTTTTGGCTTGCGTTTTCCCATGACATTGCAGTTCCTCGGCGTCTGCGCCGTGCCTTGCCGTGCCCGGCATTCTGAATCCACTGAAGAGATCGAGACGTTTTTATGGAATGGTTAGCTGACCCCACCGCATGGCTGGGCCTGTTGACGCTGATTGTGCTGGAACTGGTACTGGGCATCGACAACCTGGTGTTTATCGCGATCCTCGCGGACAAACTGCCGCCACATCAGCGCGATCGTGCGCGGATCATCGGTTTGTCCCTGGCTTTGCTGATGCGTCTTGGCTTGCTGGCGAGTATTTCCTGGCTGGTGACCCTGACCCAACCGCTGTTCGAGGTATTCGACAAGAGCTTCTCCGGGCGCGACCTGATCATGCTGTTCGGTGGTGTGTTCCTGTTGTTCAAGGCCACCATGGAATTGCACGAACGGCTCGAAGGACACGTCGGTGAGCGTTCCTCCAACGCCGCCTATGCGCTGTTTTGGCCAATCGTCGCGCAAATCGTGGTGCTGGATGCGGTGTTCTCCCTCGATGCGGTGATTACCGCAGTGGGCATGGTTGATGAGTTGGCGGTGATGATGATCGCCGTGATCATTTCCATCGGTTTGATGATCGTCGCCAGCAAACCGCTGACCCGGTTCGTCAACGCGCATCCGACGGTGATCATGCTGTGCCTGGGCTTTTTGATGATGATCGGCTTTGCGCTGACTGCCGAAGGCCTGGGCTTCCATATTCCGAAGGGCTATCTGTATGCAGCCATCGGTTTCTCGATCCTGATCGAAGTGTTCAACCAGATCGCCCGGGCTCGCCGCAAACGATCGATGATGGGCCTGCGACCGATGCGTGAGCGCACCGCCCACGCGGTGATGCGCCTGCTGGGCGGGCGCAAACTGGCGGTGGAAGAAGTCGGCGAGGAAATTGCCGACATGCTCGACAACGGCGAGGCGCCCAACGAAGCGCTGTTCGATCGCCGCGAGCGGGTGATGATCAGCGGCGTGCTGCAACTGGCCGAGCGGCCGATCCGCACGTTGATGACCGTGCGCGCCGACGTCGATCATATCGACCTGGCCGACAACGCCGAGGCGATTCGCACGCGACTGATGCATTCGTCTTACTCGCGCCTGCCGCTGATCCGCGACGGTGCGGTGGATGAACCGCTGGGTTTCGTACACAAGAAGGAGTTGTTGAAAGAGTTCCTGGCAGGTAACCAACCGGATCTTGCGCATCTTGCGCGCCAGACCATCAACCTGCTGGAGAGTTACTCGATCCTCAACGCCTTGGAGCAGATGCGCAAGGCGTCGACGCACATCGCATTCGTGGTCAACGAGTTCGGCGACTTCGTCGGTGTGCTGACCATGACCGACATCCTCGAATCGATCGCCGGTGAATTACCCGATGCCAGCGAAATCGAAGGGCCGGACGTGGTCGAGGAAAAGGGCGGGTTTGTGGTCAGCGGCGCTTTGAACCTGGCGCGAGTTCGACAGCACACCGGGTTTGCTGCCGAGCCTACCGACGACTACCAGACCCTCGCCGGTCTGGTGGTCAGCTTGCTGGATCGCCTGCCGATGATCGGCGACAGCCACGAATGGGAAGGCTGGTGCTTGACCGTGTTGTCGGTGGAAGAGCGGCGGGTGACGCGGGTTCGGCTGGCGCGCATTGGCGCGTAGATGTTGTATTGATGCCAATGCCCTCATCGCGGGCAAGCCACGCTCCTACAAGTTATACGCTGAGCTTGTGGAAGCGGGCTTGCCCGCGATTGCAGACCGCCAGACGACTCACTCTTATCAATCACCACGATACAAAAATGCACCTGATTGATTCTCTTGGGCCCTGTTGTGAATCAGATTCCCGACTGCTGTAGCCGATGGTAGCGGTTTCTATTTGATTCGTTTTGGTAACCCTTTCTTTCGCATGTACGCATCCCCCTGATTCAAAACACTTTTCAATCTCCCTACATTCCCTGCACATCCTGTGGCACACTTTCTGCTGTCTATTCCGTTGTTACATACCATGTTCCGGTATAGCGGAATAAACATCATTCTGGAGTGCTTGCCATGCATCGCCGACCTTCGTTGTTCAAAGCGTGTGTTTTTCTGTTCGCGGCTTCTGCTGCTGCCATGGGCGTGGCCCAGGCGGCAGACGGCAAGCTCGATAGTGTCCTGGCCCGCGGCAAGTTGATCGTGGGCACCGGCAGCACTAATGCGCCGTGGCACTTCCAGGGTGCAGATGGCAAATTGCAGGGTTTTGATATCGACATCGCGCGCATGGTGGCCAAAGGGCTGTTCAACGACCCGAGCAAGGTCGAGTTTGTTGTGCAGTCATCCGATGCGCGGATTCCCAACCTGCTGACCGACAAGGTCGACATGAGCTGCCAGTTCATCACCGTGACCGCCAGTCGTGCGCAGCAAGTGGCGTTTACTCTGCCTTACTACCGTGAAGGCGTTGGCCTGCTGTTGCCGGCCAACAGCAAGTACAAGGAAATCGAAGACATGAGGGCCGCTGGCGACGGCTTGACCGTGGCGGTGCTGCAGAATGTCTACGCCGAAGAGCTGGTGCATCAGGCATTGCCCAATGCCAAGGTCGACCAATACGACAGCGTTGACCTGATGTACCAGGCCGTGAACTCCGGTCGCGCCGACGCGGCGGCCACCGACCAGTCTTCGGTGAAATACCTGATGGTGCAGAACGCCGGTCGCTACCGCAGCCCGGCTTACGCCTGGAGCCCGCAGACCTATGCCTGTGCGGTCAAGCGCGGCGATCAGGACTGGCTGAACTTCGTCAACACCACCTTGCATGAGGCCATGACCGGCGTCGAGTTCCCGACTTACGCCGCGTCATTCAAGCAATGGTTCGGTGTGGATCTGCCTTCGCCAAAGATTGGTTTCCCCGTCGAATTTCAATGATCCCGTGAGAGCGGGGCGGTTCTGAATCGCCCCGTTCAGGTACTGCTGACCATGAACTATCAGTTGAACTTTGCCGCCGTGTGGCGCGATTTCGACACCTTGCTGGCGGGGCTCGGCCTGGGCCTGGAGCTGGCGCTGGTGTCGATCGCCATCGGCTGCGTGATCGGCCTGCTGATGGCGTTTGCTTTGTTGTCGAAGCACCGCCCGTTGCGGGTGCTGGCTTCGGTGTATGTGACGGTGATCCGTAACACGCCGATTCTGGTGTTGATTCTGTTGATCTACTTTGCATTGCCGAGCCTGGGGATTCGTCTGGACAAGATTCCCTCGTTCATCATTACCTTGTCGTTGTATGCCGGGGCGTACCTGACCGAAGTGTTCCGCGGTGGTTTGTTGAGCATTCCCAAGGGCCAACGCGAAGCGGGTCTGGCGATCGGCCTGGGGGAATGGCAGGTCAAGGCCTATGTCACCGTGCCGGTGATGCTGCGCAACGTACTGCCAGCGTTATCGAACAACTTCATTTCGCTGTTCAAGGACACCTCGCTGGCGGCGGCGATTGCCGTGCCGGAGCTGACCTATTACGCGCGCAAGATCAATGTCGAAAGCTACCGGGTGATCGAAACCTGGCTGGTGACTACGGCGCTGTATGTCGCGGCCTGTTACCTCATTGCCATGCTGCTGCGTTATCTCGAGCAGCGTCTGGCAATCCGCCGATAGGAGGCTCCATGTACGAATCCCCCAGTTGGTTGCAGGAGTTGTGGATCGCGCGCGAGCCGCTCTGGCAAGGCTTCTTGACCAGTGTGCAGGTGTCGGCACTGGCGATTTTGCTGGGCACGGTGGTCGGTATGTTTGCCGGACTGGTGCTGACCTACGGCAAGTTCTGGATGCGCGCGCCGTTTCGTTTTTATGTGGACGTGATTCGCGGCACGCCCGTGTTCGTGTTGGTGCTCGCCTGCTTTTACATGGCCCCGGCATTGGGCTGGCAGATCAGTGCGTTTCAGGCCGGTGCATTGGGCTTGACGCTGTTTTGCGGCTCCCACGTCGCCGAGATCGTGCGCGGTGCCTTGCAGGCACTGCCCCGTGGGCAGATGGAAGCGAGCAAGGCCATAGGCCTGACATTCAACCAGACCCTGGGCTACGTACTGTTACCTCAGGCGTTGCGGCAAATCCTGCCGACCTGGGTCAACTCGTCCACCGAGATCGTCAAGGCCTCGACGCTATTGTCGGTGATCGGCGTGGCCGAGTTGCTGCTCAGCACCCAGCAGGTCATTGCCCGAACCTTCATGACCCTGGAGTTCTATCTGTTCGCCGGTTTTCTGTTCTTCGTCATCAACTACGGCATCGAATTACTCGGCCGGCACATTGAAAAGCGGGTGGCCTTGCCATGACTCAAACTCAATCCAATAGTCAAAACGGCCAGCCGCTGCTGGACATTCGCGGCTTGCACAAGCGTTATGACCAGCTCGAAGTGCTCAAGGGCGTTGACCTGAGCATGCAGCGCGGCAACGTGGTGACGCTGATCGGTTCCAGCGGTTCGGGCAAGACCACCTTGCTGCGCTGCGTGAACATGCTTGAAGAATTCCAGGGCGGGCAGATCCTGCTCGACGGCGAGTCCATTGGTTATGACGAAGTCAATGGCAAGCGCATTCGTCACCCGGAAAAAGTCATCGCCCGCCATCGCGCGATGACCGGCATGGCGTTTCAACAATTCAATCTGTTCCCGCATCTGACTGCGTTGCAGAACGTTACCCTCGGGTTGCTCAAGGTCAAAAAGCTGCACAAGGACCAGGCCGTGGCCCTGGCGGAGAAATGGCTGGAGCGGGTCGGCCTGCTGGAACGCCGCGACCACTTTCCCGGGCAGTTGTCCGGCGGCCAGCAACAACGCGTGGCGATTGCCCGGGCGATTGCGATGAACCCGAGCCTGATGCTGTTCGACGAGGTCACTTCGGCCCTCGACCCTGAGTTGGTGGGCGAAGTGCTCAACGTGATCAAGGGCCTGGCGGAAGACGGCATGACCATGCTGCTGGTGACCCACGAAATGCGCTTTGCCTTCGAGGTCTCGGACAAAATCGTATTCATGAATCAGGGGCGGATCGAAGAGCAGGGGCCACCCAAGGAACTGTTCGAACGCCCGCAATCGCCGCGTCTGGCGGAATTTCTCAAAAATACGCGTTTTTGATCTTTCAACTATCAATCAGGAGAAACACTCATGAGCATTACTCGTTACGGCACCGGCAGCACCGCCGCTGGCGGCGCGCCCCGTCCTTTCGCCCGCGCCGTTGAAGCCGATGGCTGGCTGCACGTTTCCGGGCAGGTGCCGGCGGTGGATGGCGAGATCATTGTGGGCGGCATTGTCGAACAGACCCACCAGACCATGAAGAACCTGATCGCGATTCTGCAAGAGGCCGGTTATGGCCTGGAAGATGTGGTGCGTGCCGGCGTGTGGCTGGAGGATCCGCGGGATTTCAGCAGTTTCAACAAGGTCTTTTCCGAGTACTTCAAACCGGAACACGCCCCGGCCCGTGCCTGCGTGCAGGCGAACATGATGGTCGACTGCAAGGTCGAGATCGACTGCATTGCCTACAAGAAAAAGGCCTGAACCGGCGGTGACTGCATCGCTGGCAAGCCAGCTCCCACAGGTGTTGTGTATTGCCACAGATTGTCGGCACACCCTAAATCCCTGTGGGAGCTGGCTTGCCAGCGATGGCGGCCTCACAGTCAACACTGCACACTCGGTAAACTCCCGGCATTTTGAAGGGGAACCACTGACATGACTGAAGACACCATCAAGCGCCGGGCACGCGGTCTGGACCGGGCGTTCGATATCCTCGATTTCCTCAAGGAAGTCGGCCAGCCCCTGCGCCCGAACGATATCGCCAATGGCATCGGCAGCCCAAAATCCACGGTCTACGAACTGGTGGCTTCATTGCTCGAACGCAGGATTCTGGAGCCGGTGGGCAAGGACGGCCACGTCTACCTCGGTCGTCAGCTGTACTTCCTCGGGCAGGCGCATTTGCGTCATTTCGATCTGACCCGCGAGGCCGATCTCGCCTTGCAGGAGATCGTCAGCCAGACCCATGAAACCGCGCAGATGTGCCTGCTCAACGGACGCAAATACACCGTGGCGTTGATGAAAGAGGGCGAGCGGCATTTTCGTATTTCCTCGGACATCGGCGAGAACGCGCCGATTCCCTGGACCGCGTCCGGGCGCCTGTTGCTGGCACACCTCAGTGACCAGCAAATCGTCGAGCTGATCGACCACGACGACTTCATCCTGCCCGACGGCGACCGCTTGCCGCTGGAGCAATTCCTGGCGGAAATTCGTCAGGCCGGGCGCGAGGGTTTTTTCTCTTTCGATAGCGTCGCCGACACGTTTACCCATTGCTTCGCCGCCCCGGTCAAAGACCAGAACGGCGTAGCCATCGCGACCCTGTGCATCGTCGCCCCGCGAGCCGATGCCAAGAACAATTACAACGACTACCGCCGGGTGCTGATCGACAGCGCCAACAGCCTGGCCCGTCGCATCAACGAATAAAGCGGCTGCCTGCGGCCGCGAATGTGAGGAGTTCGACCATGTCTTCTGCCAAGAATACTGCCGCCGTGGAAAAGGGCTTTGCCCACATTGGCGCCAACCTGGTGCGCGACGTCAGCCTGCCGGCGCTGGTGCTGCACCGTGAAGCGCTGGAACACAACATCCGCTGGATGCAGGACTTTGTCAGCAACAGCGGCGCTGAACTGGCGCCCCACGGCAAAACCAGCATGACCCCGGCGCTGTTTCGTCGGCAACTGGACGCCGGCGCCTGGGGCATCACCCTGGCCAGCGCCACGCAAACCCGCGCGGCCTACGCCCATGGCGTGCATCGGGTGCTGATGGCCAACCAACTGGTCGGTACGCCGAACATGGCGCTGATCGCCGATCTGCTGGCTGACCCTGCGTTCGACTTCTATTGCATGGTCGACCACCCGGACAACGTCGCTGACCTCGGCGCCTATTTCGCCTCGCGCGGCGTTCGCTTGAACGTGATGATCGAGTACGGTGTGGTCGGTGGACGTTGTGGTTGCCGCAGCGAGCAGCAAGTGCTGGATCTGGCCAAGGCCATCGCTGCGCAACCGGCACTGGCCTTGACCGGGATCGAAGGTTACGAAGGCGTGATCCACGGTGATCACGCGGTCAGCGGGATTCGAGCGTTTGCCGGCTCGCTGGTTCGCCTGGCAGTGCAGTTGCAGGACAGCGGCGCGTTTGCCATTGCGAAACCGATCATCACCGCTTCCGGCTCGGCCTGGTATGACTTGATTGCCGAAGAGTTCGAGGCGCAGAACGCTGCTGGACGATTCCTCAGCGTCTTGCGCCCGGGCAGTTATGTCGCCCACGACCATGGCATCTACAAAGAAGCGCAATGCTGCGTCCTCGACCGTCGCAGTGATTTGCACGAAGGCCTGCGCCCGGCGCTGGAAGTCTGGGCGCACGTGCAGTCCTTGCCGGAGCCGGGCTTCGCGGTGATTGCCCTGGGTAAGCGCGATGTGGCCTACGACGCCGGTTTGCCGGTGCCGCTGCTGCGTTACAAGGCTGGCGTGGTGCCGGCCAAGGGCGACGATGTCGGTGCCTGCAAGGTGACGGCGGTGATGGACCAGCACGCGTTCATGACCGTGGCGCCGGGGGTAGAACTACGCGTGGGTGACATTATTTCGTTCGGCACTTCGCACCCGTGCCTGACGTTCGACAAGTGGCGCATGGGGTGTCTGGTGGATGAGCAGTTGAGCGTTATCGAGACCATGGAAACCTGTTTCTAACCACACCTGCTCGTTCCCACGCTCTGCGTGGGAATGCCGCCAGGGACGCTCCGCGTCCTGCTTGCGAATGTGACGCAGAGCGTCACGGGATGCATTCCCACGCAGAGCGTGGGTACGATCGTTTGAGAGAGCCTCCACCCTAATGAACACCATCAACACCCTCGGCCCCAACACCCCGCGCATCGCCCTGATCGGCGAATGCATGATCGAGCTGCAACAGCGCGCCGACGGCAGCCTGCAACAAAGCTTCGGCGGCGATACCTTGAACACCGCGGTCTACCTGTCCCGTGAGCTGGGTGCCGCCGGCAGCGTCGACTATGTCACCGCGCTGGGCGACGACAGTTTCAGCGATGCCATGTGCCAGAGCTGGGCCGAAGAAAACATCGGCCTGGACATGGTTCAGCGTTTACCCGGGCGTTTGCCGGGTTTGTACTGCATTCAGACCGATGCCGCCGGCGAGCGTCGTTTCCTTTATTGGCGCAATGAAGCCGCGGTGCGCGATTGCTTCACCACCCCGGCCGCCGCGCCGATCCTGGCGGCGTTGCCGGATTACGATGTGCTTTATTTTAGCGGCATCACGCTCGCGGTCCTTGGCGTACAAGGTCGGGGAAAACTGTTGGAAACCTTGATCGAAGCCCGTCAGCGTGATGCGCGAATCGTCTTCGACAACAACTATCGGCCACGGCTGTGGGCTTCGCTGGAGGATGCGCGGGCGGCCTACCGCAGCGTTTTGCCGTATGTCGATCTGGCGTTGCTGACCGTCGATGACGAACAGGCGCTGTTCCATTTTGCCGATTGCGAGGCGGTGTTCGCCGCGTACGAGCAGATCGGCACGCCGGAAGTGGTGCTCAAGCGAGGTGCCGAAGCGTGCCTGATTCGCTGTGTTGGTGAGTCATTTGAAGTGCCGGCGCAGAAGGTCGAGCGGGTGGTGGATACCACGGCGGCAGGGGATTCGTTCAGTGCGGCGTATCTGGCCTCGCGGCTCAGGGGCGGGAGCCCGGTGGAGGCTGCCGAGGCGGGGCATCGGTTGGCGAGCCAGGTGATTCAGGTGCCTGGGGCGCTGATTCCAGGATAACAGTGGCATGGCCGATGGCTGCGCCATCGGATCGCTGGCAAGCCAGCTCCCACAGGTTTTTTGGTGTGGCTGACATCTCTGGCCACCCACAAATCACTGGGAGCTGGCTTGCCAGCGATGCGGCCAGAAAGCCAGCCTCTCAATCCCGGTAAAACACCTGCACCAGGTGATACCCGAACTTGCTCTTGATCGGCCCATGCACCACCCGCAACGGTTTCTTGAAGATCACCGCATCAATCGCCCCAACCATCTGCCCCGGCCGCACTTCACCCAGGTCGCCGCCACGTTTGCCGGACGGGCAGGTGGAATATTTCTTGGCCAACACATCAAAGGCCTCGCCCTTGGCGATGCGTTGCTTGAGCTGCTCGGCTTCTTCCGAGGTTTTCACCAGAATGTGGCGGGCTTGAGCTTTCATGGGGTAGATACCTTGTAACGGTGTTGACGGCGGGGCGCGCGATTATGCCTTAAGTCAGCGGGGTTGGCCGATCATCGTGCGAATCTTGTTGGCCAACAGATCAATGGAGAACGGTTTGGCCACCATGTCCATGCCTTCTTCGAGAAAGCCCTGACGTTCGGCCGCCATCTGCGCATACCCGGTCATGAACAGCACTTTCAGCGCCGGACGATACTGGCGGGCGATTTCCGCCAATTGCCGACCGTTCATGCCCGGCAGGCCGACATCCGTCACCAGCAGGTCGACCCGCATGTCGGACTCCAGCAAGGGCAGGGCGGATTTCGCATCTTCGGCTTCGTGTGCGTGATACCCCAGTTCCTTGAGCAGGTCTCGCACCAACATGCGCACCGCCGGGTCATCCTCGACCAACACCACGGTTTCCCCGGCAATGGCCGGTGGCGCTTCGCTGATCACCGGCGACAGCACATCTTCGGGTTCCATGACTCGCAGACGCGGCAGATACAAACGCACACTGGTGCCCTGGCCCGGCAGGCTGAACAGGCTGACGTGGCCGCCCGACTGTTGCGCAAAGCCATAAATCATCGATAACCCAAGCCCGGTGCCCTGACCGATGGGTTTGGTGGTGAAGAACGGATCGAACGCCTTGGCCAGGACTTTGGGGGTCATGCCGGTACCGTTGTCAGTGACGGCGATCATCAGGTAATCGCCGGCCTTGACCGGTTCCAGCGTATTGATGTCGCTGCTGTCGAGGTAGACGTTGGCGGTTTCGATACGCAGCTCACCGCCATCGGGCATGGCGTCCCGAGCGTTTATGACCAGGTTGAGCAGGGCGTTTTCCAGTTGGCTGACGTCAGTGCTGACCGGCCAGGCATCTTCGGCCAGTTGCAACTTGAGTTCGATGTGATCGCCCTTGGTTCGCCGCAGCAGGTCTTCCAGTGAATGGATCAGATCGTTGGCGTTCAGCGGTTTGCGATCCAGCGACTGGCGCCTGGAAAACGCCAGCAGGCGATGGGTAAGAGCGGCGGCGCGGTTGGCCGAGGACACCGCCGCCTCGGTGAAACGGCCGATTTCTTCCGTGCGCCCTTCGGCGATGTAGCGCTGCATCAGGTCAAGGCTGCCGATGATCCCGGTGAGCATGTTGTTGAAGTCATGGGCGATACCCCCCGTCAGCTGGCCCACCGCTTCCATCTTCTGCGCATGGCGCAAGGCGTCTTCCGCACGTTCGCGCTCGACCATCTCGTTTTGCAGACGCTGATTGCTTTCGGCCAGTTGCCGGGTGCGGGCGGCAACCCGCTCTTCGAGGGTTTCGTTGAGGTTACGCAGGGCTTCTTCGGTCTGCTTGCGCTCGGTTTCGTCGATCACGAAGATGTAGAAACCGTTTACCGAGCCATCGGCACCGTGACGTGGCAAATAGTTCATCAGGGCATGGCGGATGCTGCCGTCACGGTGCGGCGTATTGAGGCTGAAGCAGCATGGTTTGCCGCTCAATGCCTGGGCGATGTGCTCGGCGCGCAGGGCGTAGGCCTCATCGCCCAGGACTTCCCTGACCGTGCGGCCATAGAGCTCCTGTGGTGTCAGGCCGTACCAGTCCAGATACGCGGCGTTGTTCAGGCGAAAGCGTTCCTCACGGTCGACATAGCTGATCAGAATCGGCATGGCGTTGATGATCAACTGCAACTCGGTCTGGCTCTGACGCAGAGCCTGCTCGGTATTCTTGCGTTCGGTCAGGTCCAGGGCCGCGCCGAGGAAACGGATCGGCCGGCCGTGATGGTCCTTGTAGCAACGCCCGCGGGCAAACACCCAGCGCACTTGGCCATCTGGCTGCAGCAGGCGATATTCCTCGGCGTATTCGGTGCCGTGGGTGATGCAGTGCTTGATGCTGCGGGCGATCATGGCGCGGTCTTCGGGGTGGACGCCGTGCAGGTAATCGCTGATCGGCAGCTGGCCGGCCATGGCCGGATCGATACCGTGCAGTTGGGCGAAATGCGCATCGGCGATGAAGCGGTCCTCGCCGATATCCCAATCCCAGGTGCCCACCGCGTCGGTGGCAGAGAGCGCCAGTTGCAGGCGCTCCTCGGTGTCTTGCTGTGCCTTGAGGCTGGCGGCCGAGCGCTGTTCAAGTTCCAGGGCGATGCGCCGTCGCTCA
Organism: Pseudomonas sp. Sample_24; assembly: GCF_004307605.1. Classification (NCBI taxonomy): domain Bacteria; kingdom Pseudomonadati; phylum Pseudomonadota; class Gammaproteobacteria; order Pseudomonadales; family Pseudomonadaceae; genus Pseudomonas; species Pseudomonas sp. Sample_24. Next base: position 24,932 of record NZ_RCNW01000321.1, on the reverse strand, counting down.
TTGGTTTCGATGGCGGTGACCAGAATTCCGGCGACCTGGGCATTCTCGTCGCGGATCGGGCTATAAGTCAGATCAAGCCAGAAGTCGGAATCCTTGCCGTTGCGCTGCAAGGTGAAACGCTGCTCGCTGTAGGTTCGCACCTGGCCTTGTAGGACGGCGCTGTAAATCGGGTCGGTGAAGTCCTGGAGTTCTGGCCAGATCTGGTGTGTAGGCTGTCCGAAAGCGTGCGGATGCTTGCTGCCCGCGAGCAGGGCGAAGCCGTCGTTGTAGATCTGCGTCAGCTGCGGGCCCCAGAGCAGCAACATCGGCATCGGCGAGTGAATCACGATATCCACGGCGGTTCGCAGGCTTTGCGGCCAGGTACTGGCGGCGCCCAGCGGACTGTTCGCCCAGTCCAGTCGGGCAATCAAGGCCTGGGCATCGCTGCCGGTCGGTGATGCGTTCATCAAGTTGTCCTGCACATAAGTCGGTATGGCGGCGTCTACTATTGTTACCAGACGCTGAATGACCGCAATCGGGTCATTTTCCAATTGAATGCTTCGCGGGTGCTTTTTGCCATGGAAATCGATGCGCTGTTGAAACGCCTGGCCAGCCAGGATGGCTCCGACCTTTACCTGTCCACGGGCGCGCCACCCAGCGCGCGCTTCGACGGAATTCTTACAGCGCTTGACGACCATCCCTTCAAGCCGGGAGACATTGCGGCAATTGCCGCGTCCATCATGGACGCCGAACAGCGGCTGGAGTTCGATCGTCAACTGGAGATGAACCTGGCGATCTCCCTGGCGGGGATTGGTCGCTTCCGGGTCAATATCTTCAAACAGCGTAACGACGTGTCGATGGTGGTGCGCAACGTCAAACTCGACATACCACGTTACGAAGACCTCAAGTTGCCGCCGGTACTGCTCGAGACGGTGATGCTCAAGCAAGGTTTGATGTTGTTCGTCGGCGCCACCGGTTCCGGCAAGTCTACCTCGCTGGCGGCCCTGATCGATTATCGCAACCGTCATGCCAGTGGGCATATCGTCACTATCGAAGACCCGATCGAATACATCCACCGGCACAAGAAATCAATCATCAACCAGCGCGAGGTCGGCGTCGATACCCGCAGTTTTCACGCCGCGTTAAAAAATACCCTGCGTCAGGCGCCAGACGTGGTGCTGATCGGCGAGATTCGCGACCGCGAAACCATGGAGCACGCACTGGCATTTGCTGATACCGGGCATCTTGTGATCTCCACGCTGCATGCTCACAACGCCCATCAGGCGCTGGACCGCATCATCAACTTTTTCCCCGAGGAACGGCGTACGCAGCTGCTCCACGACCTGGGCAACAACCTCAAGGCATTCGTGTCGCAACGGTTGGTGCGCACTCGGGATGGTCAGCGACGGGCGGCGGTGGAAGTGATGCTCGGGACGCCGACCATTGGCGATTTGATCCGGCGCAATGAACTGGATGAACTTAAAAACATTATGGAAAAATCCAAAGAGTTGGGCATGCAGACCTTCGATGACGCACTGTATGAACTGGTGGTCGAAGGTGTTATCAGCGAGAGCGAAGCATTAAAGAATGCGGACTCGTTTAATAATTTAAAGTTGCGCCTAAAACGTTATAGGGAGGGTGTTTCAATAGTAAGTGGGCCGAGTAGTGAGTGGAATTTGGAGGATTGATTTTATTGGCAGGCAGGTTCGTTATTTGAAGTTCTGAAATATTGTTTCGTAGATTTTTACTGTTTAATTAATTCCGGGTGGGTAAGGATTGATGCTCGTTTAACTAATCAGTGATTAAATCTATGAGGTTGTTTTATGTGTGACAGCTTGAAATATAAAGCCTATCAGTTGTCGGGGTCGGTTTCAGATGTGCAGTGCGAATGGTTAAAGGCCGATGCGGCAGAGCGTCAATTGGTATTGCAGCAGTTAAAAACTGTCTTCGATGAACAAGAGGACGAAGGGCCGTATGACTGGCAAGGGTATGAGTTTCCGTTGGTGACGGGGTCTTCTCTCTATGAGGTCCATATGCCAGGGCGAGTGGCATGGAATAATCTGGCTAATCATACGTCCGTGATGGATGAACTCCGCCGCCTCCGTCTCGAGAGTATGGCCTTAACACGTATTAACGCCACCGGCGTGTTGGAAATATACAGAAAAAGCACTACAACGTGGGAAGCCGTTGACCTGGAACTCATCCAGACATCCCACAACTATCAGAAACTTCTTGTCATAGGGGATATTGCAAGCCAAGCGGGCGGGTACGTATATACAGAGGATTACACTTTTGTTGATCAATGGCTGGAGTTTCATGGGTTGGCGGTTCCCAGGAATGCGAGCGAAACCAGGAATCTGATCGCGTTGTTCGAATTTGATCCTGAAGTTGATGAACTTGGTAACTATTGGGGGCAACTTGCTGCCGATGATCCGTCATTAGTCGTATTGTCGGCTGAGCAACATGCAGCTATTCGTCAAGCCACTGCAAAGCTTATAGCTCCCGACAAAAAGCTGCTGGACAAACTGTATCGCGAAACGAGTGGCACTCTTGCAACGCACGATAACGCCGCTGAATGTATCGTTCAGTTGGTCAGGCATCCGGCGGCCCAAACCTGCGCCAGAAACCTCCTGAAGGAACTGGACTGGTTCGGTGCAACATCTGGGCAAGACGTCTCTGCACAGGATCTTGGGCAACTATTGATAACGGCTATTTTGCTGGAGCTGTATCCAGACTTCGGCAAAGCTCAAGGCAGAAAGAGTATCGGCGGGTTCGATTTGTATTCACCAACCAACGTCGAACGATCTTCGTTGAACGTGCGCAAGGAACTGGAAACCTTCCTGCACACCAAAGGCTGGGTGAATCCTGTCCTGGCGCCAATGGCATCGCACCTGCTACTGGCGGAAATTGCGCCGGAATTTCTGGTCAAGGGTGTTCCATCGTCGTTGACGATGGGCTCGGTTGCCTGGGTGGTCTTTTGCCGTGGCGTTGCGCTGGTGGAGGCGGTCACGAAAGGGGCGGCGCTTGTGCTGAGCTACGGGCAAATCATGGCCTACGTCGAACTCGAGCCTGTCAGTTCGCCCCTCTCCCGTCTGCGGGATCTGGCAATGATCGATCCGATTGTTGACTGGGCGTTGTTGAATGGTGTTATCGAGCCAACTGAGCTCACTCAAGCGGCGAAGGAAACGACGGAGCGGGCGATTGCCGCTTTCGAGGCTTACACAGAGCACTTCACCCATCTGGCCCGGGTGCTGTCCAATCCGTTGCCCAGTAGAGAAGACATTGCTCGCAAAGCCTTGGAAGACGTGGCACCCGGTTGTGATTTCCTCGACAGGAAAGTTATCTATCAACGCCCTGGCCTATATGCCTCGCCCACCGCCATGTCGATGGTCGATTTGCATATGTCAGGAGACCTGGCGAGCGGTGAGTGGGATCTTCGCGCGGTTTTTCCCGATGACACCACGACAACTGACTTGCTGGCCGGTATGACCCATTACACAAGGCCAACCTTCCACGATCCCTCCGTACTCAGCATTTACAAACGTTTCCCTCTGTTGTCGTACCTGGCACCCAACAATGTCGAATTTCATCGGCAATTGCGCGGCTATCTCGGCAATTTGAATAGTGCGGTGGTCACAAACGTGAAATTGGCCCTTTCACACATGCTCCCCTTTGACCTGGAAATCTTTCTGAAAGGCAAGATTACGTTCTTTACCCTTCGCGGTGCAGCGGTAGAGATATCCTCCCGCTATATCGGCGGACCGCTTACGTATGAGACAGATTACGAAACCCAACAAGGCAAAGATGCTGTCACGGGCCGCTTTGGTGTTGTGATGTACGCCATCCACGAAAACTCGGTTGCGTGCTATGAGTTGTTTACATTCAGAGGAGAGCTACGGAAAAACGATGTCCTTGGAAACCTGATCACCTCGAAGGGAAAATGTTCGGGTCGCTCCAGGATCGATTTCATCGGCGATTTGAATGCGCAGGTGGCACCCACGCCTTTGGAAGCGTTGCCTGTCACTCTGAAGGAATACACGGAGGGGGTTGCAGTTGAGCAGCATGCGCGCAGCGACTTGGCGATTATCGAAAAGTTGGGTGAGCTCCCGGCACCAAGGTCTGTGGTAGCGCGCACGCAGAGTACTTATATGAATTTTGGCAACCCGCAGTTTGCAAGGATTGCCGAGTTCGTCGTGAGTCATCATCCGTTCCGCAAGTTTTCCGAAGTTGAAGCAATGGCCACCGTGCCGACTGCGCTTGAAAGCCAGCGCAAAATGGGCAATGAGACTGCCGATTACATCGTGAATCTGGTGGTTCCCTTTAAAAAGTGCATCGAGGATTTATCTTCTGGGGATCACAATAGGGTGGTCGACGGGATCTATGGTTGTGCCATGGACGCCATTGCCTTGGGAGGCGCCTTCGCGGGGGCGGCTGCCAAAGCGCTGAGCATTTCGTCGAAGGCCGTCTCCTTGTCGTCCAAAGCCGCCCAGTTGACCAAGCTAGCCTTCGTGACCTCCGTTTCCCTCATCAACCCGCTGGATGGCGTGCCTACGGCATTGTTCGGTGCCGGGAAACTCGTCCACAAGGGAGCGCTACGCTTTAACAGGCAGGCTCAAGAGATGCTCGGGCTGGCGCAATCACAGTTACAAAAACTCAATGGCCGACACAAAACCTATGACTTGATTCGCGCAGCCAATCGCGCCGATACCACCGGGCAGGGTACCTGGCGACCTCTTGGCGCAACCGGTGACACATTAACGGTGGTGGCAGCGCGTAACGCTCATCAATGGTATGCCCTTGATCGATTGGGCAAACCCTGGGGACCCAGACTGAACAACTTCATCTTTGAGTCACCTATCCAGTTGCCTCGATTCAACAAGACATTGCCCGTCAGCTATACCCGACAGTTCATTGAGCAAAGCTTGCCGCTGGCGCGTACAAAAATCGAAAACGCGATCAACGTCTTGAACAGTCTCGACCTGACGAGGGAGCGCGACGCAATCATCAAGGTGCTGATGGGAAGCAACTCGAGCGATGCATTCGAACGGTTGTTGAGCTATCTGAGATTGGTCAGGGCTGACTTTGCAGGTCTTTCCATCAGTAACATGTTTCTCGATCCGCTCAAGACCACTCACAACATCGCTGCATTGAACAAGGAGGCGTACGAACAATGGAAAGGCGCACAAGACCCATCCAACACGCAATTCATCGAAATCTATACACCCCAACTGAACAAACACTTCATCAGTTTGGGCTTCAACCATGATGTCGTGGCAGACGACTTGATTCATGAGTTGTTCCACGGTGCTTCACAGACTGACGATGTCAGCTATGCCCGCGATGCCGGACGCAACGGCGAAAGAGGGCAGTTGCTGGATGTAGCCGCGCTGCTGAACCTGGCGTCGGGACGTCTGCCGGTTACGGATGAGGGCGATGCCTGTCACGCCAGTGCCAAAACCTTTGAAAATGCTGACTCGCTGGCGGTGACTACCTCGCTGCTGAGCCAGTTGTACACGGACAGAAATGCTTATGAACGCAATATGTCCATCCTGCGCGGCGCAGTCGAAGCAAACGCCGGGCGCGTGATTGACCAGCCGGTTCTGATCACTCTGAACAGCTCACTTGCATCTAAACCTGCCGGTGGAACGCGCCCACCGGGTTCGCACATGGATTAACACGCACCCGCACGATCGTTCACGTGTCGAGTTCCGGCCGATCCCGAAACTGTTCCAGCGCTTCGGGATTGGCCAGCGCATCCGTGTTTTTCACCGCCTGCCCGTGCACTACATTCCTTACCGCCAGTTCAACCACCTTGCCGCTGATGGTGCGTGGTATATCGCTCACTGCAACAATTTTCGCCGGAACATGCCGCGGCGTGGTGTTGGCACGGATGACCTGGCGGATCTGTTGCTGCAATGCTTCGTCCAGCTCAACGCCATCAGCCAATCGCACGAACAGCACCACCCGCACGTCGTCTTGCCATTGCTGGCCGATAGCGACGCTGTCGATGACCTGCGGGACTTTCTCGACCTGACGATAGATTTCCGCTGTGCCAATGCGCACGCCACCGGGATTGAGCACCGCGTCTGAGCGACCGTGGATCATCATGCCGCCATGGGGCAGTTGTTCTGCGTAATCACCTTGCGCCCAGACTCCGGGAAACTGACTGAAATACGACGCCCTGAGCTTTGCGCCGTCGGGGTCGTGCCAGAGGCCGATGGGCATTGCCGGGAAGTGTCGGGTGCAGACCAGTTCGCCTTTTTCGCCGATCACCGGTTGGCCGTTGTCGTTCCACACTTCAACGGCCATGCCCAGGCTCTTGCCCATGTTTTCGCCGCGTCTGACCGGGCTCAACGGGTTGCCGTTGACGAAGCACGAGACGATGTCCGTACCGCCGGACATCGAGGCCAGGCACACGTCAGGCTTGAAATCGCGATAGACGAAATCGTAACTCTGCGGCGAGAGTGCCGAGCCGGTGCAGAGCAAGGTTTTCAGGCTGCCAAGTTCATGGCTGTGCCTGGGTTTGACGCCGCTGCTTTCCAGGGTCGCGAGGTACTTGGGGCTGGTCCCGAAGACGCTGATGCGCTCGTCGTCGATCAGGTCGATCAAACGCTCGGCATCTGGCTGGAAGGGCGAGCCGTCGTACAGCACCACGGCGCTGCCGACTGCGAGGGCCGAGACCAGCCAGTTCCACATCATCCAGCCGCACGTGGTGTAGTAGAACAGGCGTTCGCCGGGGCCGAGATCGCAATGCAGGCCGTGTTCCTTGACGTGTTGCAGCAGCACGCCGCCGGTGCTGTGAATGATGCATTTGGGAACGCCGGTGGTGCCGCTGGAATAAAGGATGTACAGCGGATGGGCGAAGGGCACCGGCGTGAAATCCGGTTCGCCACCGGGGAAGTAGAAGTCGTCCCACAGCGTGACGTTGGCCGATGTGTGAAAGTCTTCGATGCGCACTTCGGGCCGCGCATAAGGCACGATGATCAGTTGCTGCAAGGATGGCAGTCGTTCGAGGATCTCGTTGACCTTGGCGCTCTGGTCGATTTCTTTCCCGGCATAGCGATAACCGGCACAGGTGACCAGCACTTTGGGTTCGATCTGGCCGAAACGATCGATCACGCCTTGCGTGCCGAAGTCCGGCGAAGAACAGGACCAGATCGCCCCGAGGCTGGTGGTGGCGAGCATCGCCACCAATGTCTGCCAGGTATTGGGCATGCACGCCGTCACCCGGTCGCCCAGGCCGACACCGGCGGCGATCAAACCACTTTGAAAACCGGCGACATGTTCCGCCAGCTCGGCCCAGGTCAGTTGTTCGCGCTGGCCGTTCTCCGCCACGGCCACCACGGCCACGGCATCGTCGCGACGGCGCAGCAAATGTTCGGCAAAGTTCAGGGTAGCGCCGGGAAACCACTCGGCGCTGGGCAGTTGCGTGCCCTCGACCAATACTGCATCCGGCTGATCGTGAAAACGGATGTCGAAGAAATCGACGATGGCTTGCCAGAACGCTTCACGCTGATCGATGGACCACTGATGCAGGGCAGGGTAGTCGTCGATGTGCAGATGATGCCGCTGATTGACGAAGCGCCGAAAGGCGTCCATGCGGGTCTTGCCGATGCGTTCGGCGCTGGGTTGCCAGAGGATGTCGGACATGCTTTGCCTCTTCTTGTTGTCAGATCGTTCCCACGCTCTGCGTGGGAATGCGTCAACGGACGCTCCGCGTTCGGCTTCTGGGACGCGGAGCGTCCCGGGCTGCATTCCCACGCAGAGCGTGGGAACGATCATCTATAAGGGTTTAGCGGCCAATCACTGCGCCAACCACCCACCATCAATATTCCACGCCGCACCCCGCACCTGAGCCCCGGCTTCACTGCACAAGAACAGCACCAACTCGCCCAACTGCGGCGGGGTCACGAATTCCAGCGAGGGTTGCTTCTCGGCCAGCAGATCATGCTGCGCCTGCTGCGGATCGATTCCGGTGGCGGCGCGATCGTCGATCTGTTTTTGCACCAGCGGGGTCAGTACCCAACCTGGGCAAATGGCATTGCAGGTAACGTTGCTGGTGGCGGTTTCCAGGGCGACCACTTTGGTCAAGCCGATCACCCCATGCTTGGCGGCAACGTAAGCGGCTTTGCCGGTTGAACCCACCAGTCCATGCACCGAAGCAATATTGATCACCCGGCCCCAACCTTTGGCGCGCATGCCCGGCAGGCTCAGGCGGGTGCTGTGAAACACCGACGACAGGTTGATCGCGATGATCGAATCCCAGCGCTCCACCGGGAACTCGTCCACCGGCGCCACGTGCTGGATGCCGGCATTGTTGACCAGAATGTCGACGCCGCCGAACTCACGCTCGGCGTAGGCAATCATGTCGGCGATCTGTTGCGGGTCGCTGACGTCGGCCGGGTGATGGCCGACCTTGCCGCCGAACTGTTCGACTTCAGCAATGACCCTGGACGCATCGCCGAAGCCATTGAGGATCAGGTTGGCGCCGGCCTTGGCCAGGCTCAGGGCAATCCCCAGGCCGATGCCGCTGGTGGAGCCGGTAACCAGTGCGGTCTTGCCGGAAAGAGTCGTCATGAATACCTCACACAATGCCAGTGGCGTAGAAAGTACCGATCACCACGAAAACCGCCAGGGTCTTGATCAGCGTAATACAGAAAATATCTTTGTAAGCTTCACGGTGGGTCAGGCCGGTGACCGCGAGCAAGGTAATCACCGCGCCGTTGTGCGGCAGGGTGTCCATGCCGCCACTGGCCATCGAAGCTACACGGTGCATCACTTCCAGCGGAATATTGGCGGCGTGGGCCGCCGCGATAAACTGCTCGGACATTGCCGCGAGCGCGATGCTCATGCCGCCCGAGGCGGAGCCAGTGATACCCGCCAGCAAGGTGACGGTGATCGCTTCGTTGACCAGCGGATTGGGGATGCTCTTGAGCCAGTCGGCCAGCACCAGGAAACCCGGCAGGGAGGCGATCACCGCACCAAAGCCGTATTCCGAAGCCGTGTTCATCGCCGCCAGCAATGCACCGCCGACCGCACTTTTGCTGCCTTCGGCAAGTTTGCTGCTGATGGCTTTGTAGCCGAACGCCAACACCATGAGGATGCCGACCAGCAGCGCGGCCTGCACCGCCCAGATTGCGGTGAGTTTGGCGATTTCAGTGGTGACCGGGGCCGCCATACCCGGCAGCGCCAGGCTGTGGGTCTTGCCGTACCACTGTGGAATCCACTGGGTGAACAGCAGGTTCATGATGCCCACGGCTAGCAGCGGCGACAGGGCGATCCACGGGTTGGGCAGCTTGATGTCGGCAGCGGTTTCCGGCTCGTTGCGCAGGTCGGTGCCATAACCTTCACCGGCACGCTGGGCCTTGTTGCGCTGGCGCTGAAGAAACAGCATGCCGGCGCAGAACACGAAAATCGTACCGATCACACCCAGCCAGGGTGCAGCCCAGGCGGTGGTGTTGAAGAACGTGCTGGGGATGATGTTCTGGATCTGCGGGGTGCCGGGCAGGGCGTCCATGGTGAACGAAAACGCGCCGAGGGCGATGGTCGCCGGGATCAGGCGTTTGGGGATGTTGCTCTGACGGAACATTTCAGCGGCAAACGGATACACCGCGAATACCACCACAAACAGCGAAACACCACCGTAAGTGAGCACGGCACAAACCAGCACGATCACCAGCATCGCCTGGCGGGTGCCCAGCACGCGAATGGCCGCGGCGACAATGGAACGCGAGAAACCGGACAGCTCGATGAGCTTGCCGAACACCGCACCGAGCAGGAACACCGGGAAGTAGAGTTTGATGAAACCGACCATTTTCTCCATGAACACGCCGGTGAAGGCAGGTGCGACGGCGGAAGGGTCAGTCAGCAGGACGGCGCCGAGGGCGGCAATCGGGGCAAAAAGGATAACGCTGTAGCCACGGTAAGCAGCCACCATCAGCAGCGCGAGGGCTGCCAAGGCAATGATCACACTCATGGTGTGTCTCCTGGGATTGTTATTTTTGTGTGGTGAAATCTTGTAGGAAGGAGCTATAGCGAGTTTCGTGCCAGGTGGTTAACTAGCTGAAATATAAGGAAATATTTATCGTTGGTGCGATGGATTTACAGGGGGTGTCTCTATTTGGAGATTTTTTCGAACAGGAGGCCGTTTTCACGGGCAAGCCTCGCTCCTACAGAGATTTGGGAAATATCGGGGTTTCACCATCCGTAGGAGCGAGGCTTGCCCGCGAAGAGGCCGGATCTAACAATAGAGATGCCTGTCTCTCTATTGAGACTCCGCAATCCCCAACGCCACCATTTTCTTGTACAACGTCGACCGCCCAAGCCCCAAATGCGCCGCGGCTTCAATCACCTTGCCGCCGCATCGCGCCAGTGTGGTTTCGATCAGTTGGCGGTCGAAGCGCTCCCGCGCCGCACTGAACGTCTCGTGCTCCAGCGGTTCCAGAGTCGTTGGCGCGGGACGCTCAACGGGGGTAAACGTTCCGATGGCCGCGCGGATGTCCGTGGCCGAAAGCCGCAGGTCATCACTGAGCAAGGCGGCCCGCTCCAGGACATTGCGCAACTCGCGAATGTTCCCCGGCCAGGCGTGTTGACCCAGCAGCTGCAGCGCTTCACTGTTGAGTTCGTGCTGGCTGCGCAGCTCTTCAAGGATGGCCTCGCTGAGCGCGGGCAGGTCGTCGAGGCGGTCGCGAAGCGGTGGCACCTGGATTGGCAGGACATTGAGGCGGTAATACAAATCCGCGCGGAAATCACCGCGCTTGATCGCGGCTTCCAGGTCGGTCGAGGTCGCAGCGATCACCCGAACATCGCTCTGGATCACTTCATTGGAACCCACCGGTTCGAATTCCTTTTCCTGCAACACCCGCAGCAGCTTGCTTTGCAACGGCAGCGGCATGTCTCCGATTTCATCGAGAAACAGCGTGCCGCCCTGGGCGATTTGCAGTTTGCCTGCGCGGCCCTTGCGATCAGCGCCGGTGAAGGCACCCGGTGCCGTGCCGAAGAATTCAGCTTCCAGCAACGATTCCGGGATCGCTGCGCTGTTGATACTGACAAACGCCTTGTGTGCCCGCGGCGAAGCGTTGTGGATAGCCTGCGCCAGCAACTCCTTGCCGGTGCCGGTTTCGCCAAGCAGTAACACCGGCGACTCGGTGCTTGCACTGCGCCGGGCGCGGCGTTTGACTTCAAGGCTGGCGGCGCTGGTGCCAATGAAGTGGGCGAAGTTGTATTTGGTCTGCCGCGCGCGCAACAGCGAGCGCGTGGAAGCAAGCTCTTCCTGCATGCTCATGTAGCGCTTGAGCATCGGCGACAGGCTGCGCAGTTCATCGAACAGGGCGAAACCGATTGCACCGATGACCTCGCCGGCATCGTCATGAATCGGCAGGCGCATGACCACCAAAGGTTCCTTGGGCGTGTCCTGCATGTCGAGCAGAATCGGTCGGCCGGTGCGCACCACTTCACGCAACAGGCTGCCGGGTATCACGCTTTCGCAGGCTTTGCCGATGGCGTTCTCGGCCGATTGCAGACCGAAACGCCGGGCATAACGCTCGTTCATCCAGACAATGTTGGCGTCGCGGTCGACGATCACCGTGCCTTCACTCGATTGCTCGATAATTTCGAACAGTGAACGGATCGCCAGCAGGCGCACGCGCTGGTAGTCCTTGAGGCTTTCGGTGGTGTTCATGGGTGCTGATCCTGATTTTTCATTGCCCGGTCCGGCCTAATCGCGAGCAAGCCTTGCTCCTACAGATGCCCCCCTGTAGGAGCAAGGCTTGCCCGCGATGGCCGTGACACGGTTTAACGATTGTGAATCGATTATGCCTGCCCAACGTGCGCCGCCGCCAACAGCTCCTTGGTGTACGGATGCTGTGGGGCATCGAATACGTCATGGCTGGCGCCACGTTCCACGACCTTGCCATCCTTGACCACGATCATGTCGTGCGCCAGGGCGCGGACCACTGCCAGGTCATGGCTGATAAACAGATAGGTCAAGCCATGTTTTTCCTGCAGTTGGCGGAGCAGGGCGACCACCTGTTTTTGCACGGTGCGATCCAGCGCCGAGGTCGGTTCGTCCAGCAGGATCAGCGCCGGTTTCAGCACCAGTGCCCGAGCGATTGCAATGCGCTGTCGTTGGCCGCCGGAAAATTCGTGGGGGTAGCGATGACGGCTTTGCGGGTCGAGGCCGACTTCCTGCAATGCCCGAATCACTTCGGCATTGCATTGCTCGGGACTCAGTTGGCTATGAACCTCCAGGCCCTCGCAAATGATCTGTTCAACAGACATCCGCGGGCTGAGGCTGCCGAACGGGTCCTGGAACACCACCTGCATTTTCTTGCGCCACGGCCGTAGCTGTTTCTGCGACAAACCATCCAGTGCCTCGCCCTGGAAACGGATGCTGCCTTCGGAGTCGAGCAGGCGCAGGATTGCCTGGCCCAGCGTTGACTTGCCGGATCCGGATTCGCCGACGATGCCCAGGGTTTTGCCACGCTGGATGCTCAGGCTGATGCCGTCTACCGCCTTGAAGTAAGTCTTGCGCCGCAGCAGTCCGCCACCCACGGCAAACTGCACGCGCAGGTCGTCGACTTCCAACACATTCTCGCGCTCGTCCCTTGGCAGGGCTTCACCGTCGGGTTCGGCATTGAGCAGCATGCAACTGTAGGGATGTTTCGGCTCGGTAAAAATAGTCTCGCAGGACGCTTGCTCGACAATCTCGCCGGCCTTCATCACGCAGACGCGTTGGGCGATGCTGCGCACCAGATTGAGGTCATGGCTGATCAGCAGCAGCGACATGCCGAGCCGTCGCTGCAATGATTTGAGCAGCAGCAGAATCTTGCGCTGCACGGTGACGTCGAGGGCCGTGGTGGGTTCGTCGGCGATCAACAGTTCCGGCTCGCAGGCCAGGGCCATGGCGATCATCACCCGTTGCCGCTGGCCACCGGACAATTGGTGCGGGTAGGCCTTGAGGCGTTCCTTGGGTTTCTGAATGCCCACCAGATGCAGCAACTCAAGAATCCGCGCCTGCGCCGCTTTGCCGGCCATGCCTTTATGCACGAGCAGGGTTTCGCCGATCTGTTTTTCGATACTGTGCAGCGGATTGAGCGAAGTCATCGGCTCCTGGAAGATCATCGCAATGCGGTTGCCGCGCAATTCGCGCAGTTTCTTTGCGTCCGCGCCCACCAGCTCCTGGCCTCGATAACGGATGCTGCCGGTCGTCTCGGTTCCGCATTCGGGCAGCAATTGCAGAATCGAGTGGGCGGTCACTGACTTGCCCGATCCTGACTCACCCACCAGCGCCAGGCATTCGCCCGGGTGGATATCCAGGCACAGATTGCGCACGACAGTCTGGCCGCTGAAAGCCACGCTGAGGTCTCGGATTTCGATCAGGTTGGTCATATCAACAGTCCGCTCAAGAACGCGGATCAAAGGCGTCGCGCAACGCTTCGCCAATGAACACGAGTAAAGAAAGAATCAGCGCCAGGGTAAAAAACGCGGTCAGTCCGAGCCATGGCGCTTGCAGGTTCTGCTTGCCCTGACCGATCAATTCGCCCAGGGATGCGCTGCCCGCCGGCATGCCGAAGCCAAGGAAGTCCAGCGCCGTGAGGGTTGAAATTGCGCCGGTAAGAATGAACGGCAGATAGCTCAAGGTCGCGTTCATGGCGTTGGGCAGGATGTGCCGCACGATCACCTTGCGATCGCTCAGGCCCAGTGCCCGGGCAGCCTTGACGTATTCCAGATTGCGCCCGCGCAGGAACTCGGCGCGCACCACGTCCACCAGCGCCAGCCAGGAAAACAGCGCCATGATCCCCAGCAGCCACCAGAAATTCGGTTCGACGAACCCCGACAGAATAATCAGCAAGTACAGGACCGGCAGCCCGGACCAGACTTCCAGCAACCGCTGCCCGAGCAAATCCACCCAACCACCGTAATAGCCTTGCAAGGCGCCCGCGGCGATGCCGATCAGTGCACTGACAACGGTCAGCATCAAGGCAAACAGAATCGACACCCGAGCGCCAAAAATAACCCGGGCCAGGACGTCCCGGGCCTGATCGTCGGTGCCCAGCCAGTTGACCTGCGAAGGCGGGCTCGGTGCGGGTTTGTTCAGGTCATAGTTAGGCGTGTCATCACTGAAGGGAACCGGCGGGAACAGCAGCCATCCGCCGTCTTTCTTGATCAGTTGCTGCACGTAGTCGCTACGGTAATCGGCCTGGAACGGCAGTTGACCGCCGAACTCCTGCTCGGTGTAGCGCTTGAAGACAGGGAAATACAACGAGCCCTGGTAACTGACTACCAGCGGTTTGTCATTGGCGATCAGCTCGCCACCCAGGGTCAGCAAAAACAACCCGACAAACAACCACAGCGACCACCAGCCACGGCGGTTTTTCTTGAAACGCTCGAAACGACGTCGGCCTAAAGGTGAAAGCTTGAACATCAGGCGTTCCTCGCGGCGAAGTCGATGCGCGGATCGACCAGCGTGTAGCACAGGTCACCCACCAGTTTTATCAATAGACCGAACAGGGTGAAGATGAACAGCGAGCCGAACACCACCGGATAGTCTCGTGAAACGGCCGCTTCGTAGCTCATGCGGCCCAGGCCGTCGAGAGAGAAGATCACTTCGATCAGCAGTGAACCGGCAAAAAACACGCTGATGAACGCCTGGGGAATCCCTGACACCACCAGCAACATGGCATTGCGGAAGACGTGGCCGTACAGCACGCGGCGTTCGCTCAAGCCTTTGGCTCGGGCGGTGACCACGTACTGGCGGGTGATTTCATTGAGGAACGAGTTTTTGGTCAGGATGGTCAGGGTCGCGAAACCGCCGATCACCAGCGACGTCACCGGCAATACCAGGTGCCAGAAATAGTCGGCAATTTTGCCCAGGGTCGACAGCGACTCGAAGTTGTCCGACACCAGCCCGCGCACCGGGAACCAGTTCAGTGACGTGCCGCCGGCAAAAACCACGATCAGGAACATGGCGAAGAGAAACGCCGGCATCGCGTAGCCGATGATGATTGCGGTACTGCTCCAGATATCGAAATGACTGCCGTGGTGCACGGCCTTGCGGATGCCCAGCGGGATCGATACCAGATAAGTGATCAAGGTTGCCCAGAGGCCGAGGGAAATGGTCACCGGCATTTTCTGCAGGATCAGGTCGGTGACCGTGGCACCGCGGAAAAAGCTCTTGCCGAAATCCAGCCTCGCGTAACTGGTCAGCATCAGCCACAGGCGCTCGTGCGCAGGCTTGTCGAAACCGTACTGTTTTTCAATGTCCTTGATCAGTTGCGGATCGAGGCCACGGCTGGCTCGGGAGCTGCTCATGGCCTCGCTGGAACTGCCGCCGACACTGGCGCCGCCGATGCCCTGCAAGTGCGCGATAGCCTGTTCCACCGGCCCGCCCGGTGCGGCCTGGACGATAACGAAGTTGACCAGAAGAATGATCACCAGCGTCGGAATGATCAGCAGCAACCGCCGCAGAATGTAGCCCCACATCAATGCGGTCCTCCGGGTTTGCCGCGGCGGATGCGCTCGGCGGTCATTTCCTGGTTGGTCAGCGGCGTGGTGCTCATTTCCCACCAGCTTTCGATGGCTTCGTCATTGCTGGCCTGCACATTCGGTATGCCGAAGCGGTTCCACCAGACGGTGGATGTTCCTGGCGGGTAATAGTTGGGAATCCAGTAGTAGTTCCATTGCAGCACCCGGTCCAGCGCATGGGCATAACGCAACATGTCGGCCTGGGTGTTCGCCCGAACCAGCCCGGTAATGAGCGTATCCACTGCCGGGTTTTTCAGCACCATGTAGTTGTTGGAGCCGGAATCAGTGGCCGCGGCTGAACCGAAGTAGTTGAACAGCTCGCCGCCCGGGGAAGTTGTCACCGGGTAACCGGTGACAATCATGTCGTAGTCGCGACTCATCAGACGGTTGACGTACTGTGACGAATCGATGCGCCGGATATTCAGGTCGATACCGATTTGCTTGAGGGTACGCTTGTAGGGCAGCAGCAAGCGATCCATGCCGTTCTGGCTGACCAGGAACGTGAAGCTCAGCGGCTCGCCGTCGGCGTTGACCAGCTGATCGCCTTTGGGTGTCCATCCGGCCTGTTCGAGCAGGTCCAGGGCTTGCAACTGTTTGTCGCGAATGATGCCGCTGCCATCGGTTTTCGGTGCCTCGAATACCTTGGTGAACACTTCGTCCGGGATCTGCCCGCGCAACGGCTCGAGAATCGCCAGTTCGCCAGCGTCCGGCAGTTGCCGGGCCGCGAGATCGGTGTTGGAGAAGAAGCTCTGCTGGCGGATGTACATGTTGCGCATCATCTGCCGGTTGCTCCATTCGAAATCCCACAGCATGACCAGCGCCTGGCGTACGCGGCGGTCCTGGAACATCGGTTTTTGCAGATTGAACACAAAGCCCTGGGACGGTTGCGGCGCTTCGGTGGCCAGGTGAGCCTTTTGCAGTCGTCCATCGCTCAGGGCCGGGCTCTCGTAACCGATGGAATAGCCGGTGGCGGAAAACTCTCGGTTGTAGTCGTAGGCACCGCCGCGCAAGACCTGACGGGCAACGTCGGTGTCGCCGAAGTATTCGATGCTGAAACGATCGAAATTGTACAGGCCGCGGCTGACCGGCAGATCCTTGCCCCACCAGTCGGCGTTGCGCTCGAAAGTAATGCTGCGCCCGGAATCGACCTTGCCCACTTTATAGGGACCGCTGCCCAGTGGCGGCTCATAACCGCCGCCACCGGCGAAATCGCGGGTTTTCCACCAATGCTCGGGAAACACCGGCAGGGTGGCGATGTCCAGAGGAAGCGTGCGGTTTTCGTTGTTCTTGAAGTCGAAGCGCACGGTCAGTGGCGACTCCACCTCGACGCCTTTGACGTCGGCGAATTGCGTGCGATAACGCAGGCTGCCCTGGGTCATCAGCAAGTCGAAGGTGTAGCGCACATCTTGCGCGGTGATCGGCTTGCCGTCGGCGAAACGCGCCTTGGGGTTGAGGTAGAAGCGCAGGGACAATCCGTCATCGGAACGCTCCATCTTCTGCGCCACCAGGCCGTACACCGTATAAGGCTCGTCCAGCGAGCGCTGAGCTAACGGCGAGTAAAGCAGGCCGTCGATCTGCGAGACTCCAATGCCCTTGTCGATGTAGGGCAAGACATGGTCGAAATGTCCGATCTCGATGGCCGAACGGCGCATCGTCCCGCCTTTGGGGGCTTGCGGATTGGTGTAGGCAAAGTGGCTGAACCCGGCAGGGTATTTGGCCGGTTCGCCGTAGACGGTCAACGCATGTTGCGGTGCGGCGTTCACACCAGCCGCGCCGATCAGCAGGGCCATGGCAGTGAATAACAAAGTTGGGAAAGCCAGTCGCATTGTCAGCCTTAGAGCCGGGTGGTCGATAACCACAATTTGTACGCTAGCGGCGCGTCCCTCGCCAGCCGTATTACGCAGTTGAAGCACAACGGCCCACCAAAAAGGCGGGCCGTTGCGTAAGAGGCATCAGGCGTCGATCAGTCCTGACGGCTGGTCACTTCCAGCAGGTGATAACCGAACTGGGTCTTCACCGGGCCTTGCACGACATTGATCGGCGCGCTGAATACCACGGTGTCGAACTCCTTGACCATCTGGCCAGGACCGAACGAACCCAGGTCACCACCCTGGCGGCTGGAAGGGCAGGTGGAGTTGGCCTTGGCGACTTCGGCGAAATCTGCGCCAGCCTCGATTTGCGCTTTGAGTTCGTTGCACTTGGCTTCGCTGGCAACGAGGATGTGGCGGGCAGTGGCTTTAGCCATGGGGAAATACTCCTTTCAATATTCTGTAAAGTGGTGAGCCTACCGGATTCAGTGGACGATTTCTTCTCAAAGTTCCGTTCCATACGGCCTCGACGGCGGGTGCTTTTTATAGTCCGGCTTTTTTCAGGCGTGCAGCGTGTTGTACGTATAGATCGATCGGGTCGATGCTTTTCGTGAAGATACCGGCTGACGGGCGGATGACCGCCAGATGATCCAGCGGGTAATCGGATCGGATAATCGTCCCCAGATGCGAACTGTAGCGGCCAACGATGCCATCGTTTTGCTCGGCTTCAGTGATGAAGTATCGCGAAAACGCCCGCAGGAAACCGTGGAACGGATCAAGGGCGTTCATTCCTTCATCCAGGGCATTGTCCGGCAGGACGCCGCTCCAGGAGTAATAACGCACGCCATTGACCAATTCCCGACCCTTGCCACCCCAGGTTTTTGGCAACCCTTGAGGGTATTTGTCGTTGAATGCCCCTACGCCAGTTGTGGTCAGGGCATTGAGCGCGGCGATGGCGTTCTGCGGAAGGCGATGGTGGCCGCTCAGCAAGGACAGGAAGCCTGCGAACAAAGTGGCGACCGTTTCAGCGACCTGTTCCGGCAAACATCCCGGTTCAAGCGCCTTGCGCAGAAAGTCGGCCAGTTCCGACCCATGGTTCGGCCCACTGACGGATGTCACCGAAGCAACCGACTGTGGTGCAACCGCCGCAGCGTAGCGAGCAGCGAGTGCGCCCTGACTGTGACCGATCAGATTGACTTTGCCCGCGCCTGTGCCTTCCAGCACCCGTTGAATCTGTGCCAGCAGTTGCTCGCCCCGTGCCTCATTGCAGTGGGTGGCCGATAAATACGGCACGAAAACTCTGGCGCCTTCGCTTCTGAGTGTCTGTTTCACATCGTGAAAGAGCTCGAACGGACCGATCCGGTCAAAGCCGAAAAGTCCATGGACCAGCAGAATTGGATAATGGGTGTTCGCATTCCGTTGCATCGCATTTACCTTTTACAGGGAGTTAAGGAGGTGCCATGAGCCTCACTCTAAAACACTCGGATGGGCGCGCGATGTATGAAAAAACCGCTGTAAGTTGATGAAAACGGAATAGAAAGCGTACGAAAGCTCGGACGTGTGCGAAGCCTTGATCGGAATATCCAGACATCTTTTCAGCAAGTCCCGAGCTTCGATGATCAACGACCTACTTCACGCGTGTCCTTTTTCCTCTCCTGCAAAGACGATCTCCGGCATCGCAAATGGCTGGCATCGGGTTCAATAGGCTCCGTTGGTTGCCTTGACCCCAAGGTGACGCTGATTCCACGGATCGGAACCCTCAAATGACCTCTCACGAAGCAAGCATTTCCTTGCATTTATTACCGCCACCGTTGCTTGAGCCGGTGGAAAACGCGGTACTCGACCCCTTTCAAAAACGTGCCGTCGTCAGGATCAAGCCGTATCCGGGCATGGCCTGTGGCGACAAATTGCTTTTGAACTGGGAGGGCCTGGACGTCGAAGGGCTTGTATACAAGCATCAGATGACTCGGTTTGTCAGCGAAGAACAGGTTGGCTACGACGTGGTATTCGTCGTGCCGCCGGTGCACATCGCGGCACTCGACGGGGGAAGCCTGGAAGTTTTCCATACGTTGCAACGTGCCGGGCGCGCGGTGCCCGTGAACTCATCGCGTTTGCAGCTGGACGTGGGCGACGTCAATCCGGATCTGCTGCCACCGATTGCGGTCGATGCCGTTGGCGGGACGATCGACCCTGATCGCGTGCCCGAAGGCATTCTCGTCACGATCAGGCCCTATGCCCGGATGGCCGAAGGCGATCGAATCCTGTTGGCCTGGGCTGGTATTTCTGCGCAAGCGAGTTTCAACGATACGCTGAAGGTCGAGTCATTTGCCGTGGGCAGTGAGCTGTCCTTCTGGATCCATCCGGACTGTATCGCTCCCAATCTGGGAAGCAACGTGACGCTCAGCTATTGCATCCAGCAAACAGGTCACGCCCCTCGATACTCTGAATCGGTTCAATTGCTGATCGGGCCGCTGTCGCGCCAGCCTCTTTTGCCACCGTTGGTGCTTGAGGCTGATGAGGGCAGGCTGGACCTGCAGGCTGCGATCGATGGCATTACCGTCGTGATCAATGACGCTCGGGTTGAAGAAGGCGAGTTGGTGTACCTGAAGTGCGATGGCGACTATTTCAATCATCGCGATGACCGCGAGATAACCAGGGAAATGGTCGGCGAGCCACTGGTGTTCATCGTGCCGTACAGATTCTGGCGGGAGCATCGGGACACGACGATCCGGATTGCCTACTCAGTTGAGCGACTTGACGATGTCAGTCAGCAGTCAGCCGTGATGACGGTACAGGTGCGCGCCTAGAGGTGCTGGTCACCAACCAGTCGGACGTGAAGACTGGTTGGTGAACGACGGGCCGGTTACGGTTTGGTGCGCTGCGCGCGCAGGCGTCGTGCTGCCTGTCGCAGCAGTTCTTCCGTCCCGTTCCACCCCAAACAGCCGTCGGTGATCGACACGCCATATTTCAACGACGCACTCAGTGGCTGGCAACCCTCGAACAAATGGCTTTCGATCATCATGCCGATCAGCGAGCGGTCACCTTGCAGGCGTTGTTCCAGTACGTCGTTGAACACCGCGGGCTGGCGCAGCGGGTCTTTGCTGCTGTTGGCGTGGCTGCAATCGACCATGATCCGTGCGGGGATTTTCAACCTGGTCAAGTCGTTGTGCACCTTGGCCACACTGGTGCGGTCGTAGTTCGGTCCATGATGGCCTCCGCGCAAAACCAGATGCGTATCGGCGTTGCCCGGGGTCTGGATGATCGCGGGATGTCCCTGGCTGTCGACGCCGAAATGCCGGTGCGGATGGGCGGCCGAGCGCATGGCATCACTGGCCACGGCTACACCACCGTCAGTGCCGTTCTTGAAACCGACCGGCATGCTCAAACCGCTGGCCATCTCCCGATGGATTTGCGACTCAGTGGTGCGGGCGCCGATGGCGACCCAGCTGAGCAGGTCATCGAAGTAACCGGCTGCCATCGGTTGCAGCAGCTCAGTGGCCACCGGTAAACCCAGTTGGAGCATTTCGCGCATCAGTTCGCGGGACAAGGTCAGGCCGGCGGCCATGTCGTCGCTGCCATCGAGGTACGGATCGTACGCGAGGCCTTTCCAGCCGACTGTGGTGCGGGGTTTTTCAACGTAGGCGCGCATCACCAGCAGCATTTCATCGCTGACGTCGGCCGCCAGGCGGGCCAGGTTGCCAGCGTATTCGAGCGCCGATTGTGGGTCGTGAATCGAGCAGGGGCCAACAATGACCAGCAGGCGAGAGTCTTCGCCATTGAGAATCGCGCGAACCGCCTGGCGGTGGGCAGCGACTTGTTGGGTCAGGGCATTGGTAAGCGGCAACTGCTGTTTGAGCTGCAATGAGCTGGGCAGACGCAGGGTCAATGCCTCATTGGCCGGACTCAGGGTGGACAGTGGCAGAGCAGAGACGGACGAATTCATGTTCAGGCTTCCTGGGCGGGCGGCGGGTTCATTCCCGCGCACTCGGCCCTACTGGGGTGTTCGACAATTGGCCGGTTTGGCTACGTGTGTGTGCTTGCCACCTGTGGGTGACCGATCGGAGGCGGCAGGCTGTCCCGAGCGGAGGGTGGTAAATCGCCAGGCGGTAAAACTGTCGTAACGGTAATAAGTGGCGTAGTTCATGTTCTGGATCCTCTGAGTGTCTGGTATGTCGCAAAAATTAGTGGGGCTGAAAAAACAAAACCCCCGGTCGGGAGGCCGACCGGGGGTTGAGAATTCTCTGGTGGCGACCCGTTTGAAGTGGGCGCCGTGTGGGTATCAGGCGCGCCAGTGGCTAAACCAATACCCAAAATAAAAGTTGATCGGAGCGCAAACGTCGTTCACCCGGGCAGCCGCGACCGAGCGCAGGGCGCTGGCGGAGGAAAGCTGTGAAAGGGCGTTTGACATGGTCTGACTCCAATGGATGCACCGAGCTTACTAGAGGCCGGTGCGAGGATTCAATCAGAAAATGCTATTGCTCATCACTGGCGCTTTCTATCGGTTGAGCAGCCCTGAGGTTGTGACACACTTCGCGTTTGAGCCATAAAACCGCTTCGCCAGGATGAACCAGACGTCATGATCGAAACAACTCGCTGCCACATTGAAGAAGTGCACCGGCCGCCAAAGCAGTCACGGAGGTTCGATGAAGCTTGAATGGCAAACAGCCAACGAACGTGACCTCGAATATGCGCGCAACCTGACCTGCAGCAACCTGTTGCGCTATTACATTCAGCACAATCTGTTGTGGCAAGACGAAGCGTTCGATGTGGCTTGGGCGGGGCGTGACAACCGTTTGATCGTGAGTGACAACGTTCGGCTCGGGTATGTCAGCTTGAGTCGAGACGCCAGGGCTTTGTACATCCGCGAATTGCACATTGGCGAAGCATTTCGGGGGCAGGGGGCGGGATCCTGGGTGATCGACCAGGTTTTTGCTCTGGCGTGCGTGGAACGACGTCCGGCATTGCGCTTGACCGTGTTTGAAAACAATCCGGCACGGGCATTGTATGAAAGAAAAGGACTACAAGTGGTGGGTACGGATGACTGTTTCCTGAGGATGCAGCGAAACGTTCCGCGCCCGCATCGCTGAAACGCGTATGCCACAAGCCTTTCAAGATGTATTGAAACTTTTTATATGCTGCTTTCCGCTAGGTCTGCCACATGCTTTTTGCTAAGGTGTCGGCAACCCAATAAGACCATATCGCGAGGTGTCTGCTTGATTAGGGTGCTAGTAGTCGATGACCATGATCTCGTGCGTACAGGCATTACACGAATGCTGGCTGACATCGATGGCCTGCAAGTGGTCGGCCAGGCTGAATCAGGTGAAGAATCCCTGCTCAAGGCGCGCGAGCTCAAGCCCGATGTGGTGTTGATGGATGTCAAAATGCCTGGCATCGGCGGCCTCGAAGCCACTCGCAAACTGTTGCGCAGCCATCCGGACATCAAAGTCGTTGCAGTCACGGTGTGCGAGGAAGACCCGTTCCCGACACGGCTGTTACAAGCAGGTGCGGCAGGCTATCTGACCAAGGGCGCCGGTTTGCCGGAAATGGTTCAGGCCATCCGCCTGGTCTTCGCCGGTCAACGTTACATCAGCCCGCAAATCGCCCAGCAACTGGCGATCAAGTCGTTCCAGCCGACCAACGATTCACCGTTCGATGCCTTGTCCGAGCGGGAAATCCAGATCGCCTTGATGATCGTCGGGTGCCAGAAAGTACAAATCATTTCCGACAAGTTGTGCCTGTCGCCTAAAACCGTTAATACCTATCGTTACCGCATCTTCGAAAAGCTTTCGATCAGCAGTGATGTCGAGTTGACGCTGTTGGCGGTACGTCACGGCATGGTCGATGCCAGTCTCTGAGTAAAAATGACCGATTCCTTTGATCCAGGCGCCTTCCTGTCAACCGTGAGTGGGCGTCCGGGTGTGTATCGCATGTTCGACAGCGATGCACGCCTGCTCTACGTCGGCAAGGCCAAGAATCTTAAAAATCGCCTGTCGAGCTACTTTCGCAAAACCGGACTCGCGCCCAAGACCGCAGCCTTGGTAGCGCGAATCGCCCAGGTCGAAACGACCATCACCGCCAACGAAACCGAAGCCCTGTTGCTTGAGCAGACGCTGATCAAGGAATGGCGCCCGCCGTACAATATCCTGCTGCGCGACGACAAATCGTACCCTTACGTTTTTCTCTCGGACGGCCAGTTCCCGCGGTTGAGCATTCATCGGGGCGCGAAAAAAGCCAAGGGCAAGTATTTCGGCCCGTATCCCAGCGCAGGGGCCATTCGCGAAAGCCTCAGCCTGCTGCAAAAGGCGTTTTTCGTTCGCCAGTGCGAAGACAGCTACTACAAGAATCGCACCCGTCCTTGTTTGCAGTATCAGATCAAGCGCTGCAAGGCACCCTGTGTCGGGTTGGTGGAACCTGAGGTGTACGCCGAAGATGTGCGGCACTCGGTGATGTTTCTCGAAGGCCGCAGCAATGCGCTGGCCGATGAGTTGTCCGCCGGCATGGAAGAAGCGGCGATCAATCTCGAGTTCGAGCGCGCCGCCGAGTTGCGCGACCAGATCGCGCTGCTGCGACGGGTTCAGGATCAGCAGAGCATGGAAGGCGGAAGCGGTGACGTCGATGTGATCGCGGCGTTCGTCAATCCGGGGGGCGCCTGCGTCCACTTGATCAGTGTGCGTGGCGGGCGGGTACTGGGGAGCAAGAACTTCTTCCCGCAAGTCGGTATTGAAGAAGACGTGTCTGAGGTCATGGCGGCGTTTCTTGGCCAGTACTTCATCAGCAGTCCTGAGCGCGACTTGCCGAGCGAATTGATCGTCAACGTGGTTCATGAAGACTTCCCGACACTGATTGCAGCCATCGAAGAGCTTCGTGGTCGCGAGCTGACCATCAGTCACCGGGTGCGTGGCACGCGAGCGCGCTGGCAGCAATTGGCGGTGACGAATGCCGAACAGGCCCTGGGCGCACGTCTGGCCAATCGTCAGCACATTACGGCGCGCTTCGATGCGCTGGCCGACGTGCTGAAACTGGACGAGCCGCCGCAGCGCCTGGAGTGCTATGACATCAGCCATTCCAGCGGCGAAGCGACGGTGGCATCGTGTGTGGTATTCGGTCCTGAAGGGCCGATCAAGGCCGACTACCGTCGCTACAATATCGAAGGCGTCACCGCAGGCGATGACTACGCGGCGATGCATCAGGCACTCACGCGGCGCTTCAGCAAGCTGAAGGACGGGGAGGGCAAGCTGCCGGACATTCTGCTGGTCGATGGCGGCAAAGGGCAGTTGTCCATGGCGCGTGACGTGCTCAACGAACTGGCGGTGCCTGACCTGATCCTGCTGGGTGTCGCCAAAGGCGCAACGCGCAAGGCGGGTTTCGAAACGCTGTACCTCAACGATGCCGCCCACGAATTCACCTTGCGCGGTGACTCTCCTGCATTGCATTTGATCCAGCAGATACGTGACGAAGCCCACCGTTTCGCCATTACCGGGCACCGCGCCCGACGTGGCAAAACCCGCCGAACGTCTACGCTTGAAGGCGTCGCCGGAGTAGGGCCGACACGCCGTCGCGATTTATTGAAACATTTTGGTGGATTGCAGGAGCTGTCTCGTGCCAGCATCGAAGAGATCG
>NZ_RCNW01000004.1:0-26821 GCF_004307605.1 Pseudomonas sp. Sample_24 | reverse complement strand
TCGACCAGGGCGAAGTGTTCAGCGAAAGCTGGAACATGGAACGTCCGCAGGGCGAAAACCAGCCTTGGCTGGTCGCTGGTATCCGCCAGAACGGTTGAACCGACCCGCGTTAAATGTGTCGCAACAAAACCCCGGCCTCGGCCGGGGTTTTCTATTTCGCGGTTGCATCTATAGCGAGCTACTGTATAAACCGCCCCATATAAACCGCGCCATACAAGCAAGAGGATCCCGGACGTGGAAGAAATCATCGAACAACTGCGTGAAGCCAATGAACCGGTACCGGTCCCCTTGGAGTTGCCTGACGAAGACCTGCTGGTGGAAATTGAAGAACAATTGTTCATCGACATTCCGTTCGTCTTCAGAGAGTTTTTGCTGACCGTCAGCGACGTGGTCTACGGCAGCCTGGAGCCGGTGACCGTCACCGACCCGCAATCGCACACCTATTTGCCGGACGTTGCCGCCAACGCCTGGGATGCCGGCGTGGATCGCAGCCTGATCCCGATCTGCCAGGACGGCGACGACTACTACTGCGTCGAAGAAGACGGCACCGTGGTGTTATGGTCCGCCGAAGAAGAGCTGGTGACAGAAGAAACCTGGGAATCGGTATGGCATTGGGCGCGGGACGTCTGGCTGGAAAGCTGAGTCAGCTAACGCCCGGCCGGGTCAGTGCCCTGGCGAATCCTTGTGATTGTCCAGCGTATCCAGCAAGGCTACCTGCATCCGCGTGTGGACGCGGATGAACCAGCGCCACAGCAACGCCGCCACAGCGGCCGCAACCACGGCAATCAGTAGCAGCAACTTGTTGGTCGGCAAAATACTGGCCGACAAGGCTGCCAATAACAGAAAAATCACCAGCAGCGAGAGAATCGGGATCACTTCGGCGATCACCCGACGCACTCGCTGCGTGTGGCGCCCCGCCATCTCCGGCTTCACGCCCATCTCAGCCAACAGCATCGACAGCGCCTTGAGCTTGCGATACGCGGCAATCAGGAATGGCAGCGACAACAGCAGCGCTCCTCCCCAGATCAATGCCTTCTGCCAACTCGGATCGCTGATCCAATCCTGCAGATAAGTGGAAATGCGTTCGGCAAAGTAAGCGCCCGCGAAGAAGATCGCCACCACCAACGCCAGATTGACCCCCACTTGCAGCAAGATCCTTCGGATCATCGACGCCAGCAGCGCACCCTGGCCCTGTGGCTGGATGCTGCGCAGCCATTCGCCATACATCCCCAATACGCGTCCCAGTCGCTGCGGCATCACCGCCGCCAGTTTGATCGACAGCGGATCGGCGGCACGAATCAGATACGGCGTCAGCAACGTAGTGATCACCGATACCGCTACCGCCACCGGATAGAGGAAGTTACTGGTGACCTGCAGGGTCATGCCCAGCGAAGCGATGATGAAAGAAAATTCGCCGATCTGTGAAAGGCCCATCCCGACGCGCAGTGAGGTACGTCCGTCATTGCCGGCGATAAAGGCACCGAGCCCACAGGACAGCATTTTGCCAAGAACCACTGCCACGGTGATGACCGCAATCGGCCAGGCGTATTGCAGCAGGATCAGCGGGTCGAGCATCAACCCGATGGCAACGAAGAAAATCGCGCTGAACAAGTCGCGAACCGGCTCGATCAGGCGCTCGATTTTCAGCAATTGCCGGGATTCAGCCATGATTGCGCCGATCAGGAATGCGCCGAGCACCATGCTGTATTCGAGCTTGACCACCAGCAGACAGAAGCCGAAACACAGGCCCAGCACGGTAATCAGCAGCATTTCGTTGCTTTCGAATTTCGCCACATAGGCCAACAACCGCGGCACCAGCAAGATGCCGATCACCAGGGCGACGATCATGAACAGCGAAAGCTTGCCAACCGTAGAAAACACTTCGCCGGAGCTGACCGTGCCACTGACTGCGATGCTCGAGAGCAATGCGATGATGCCGATGCCGAGGATGTCTTCAACGATCAGCACTCCGAAGATCAATTGCGCAAAACGCTGGTTTTTCATCTTCAGGTCGTTGAGTGCCTTGACGATGATGGTGGTCGAGGAAATCGCCAGGATTGCACCCAGGAACAGCGAATCCATGGTATTCCAGTCAAACCAGCGACCGATTTCGTAGCCGATCCAGATCATCAGCACGATTTCCAGAAACGCCGCGATAAATGCCGTGGCGCCGACCTTGAACAGTTTGCGCAAGCTGAATTCGAGGCCCAGGCAGAACATCAGGAAAATCACCCCGAGTTCCGCCAGGGTCTTGATGGTTTCTTCGTCATGGATCAGGCCGAACGGCGGGGTGTGCGGGCCAATGATGAACCCGGCAACGATGTACCCCAGCACCACGGGCTGTTTGAAGCGATGGAAAAGAACGGTCACCACACCTGCGACCAACATGATCACTGCCAGGTCCTGAATAAAACTGATGGCATGCATGGTGTGAGGCTCCTTGGGTGACGCTGCTCATACATCGGGCGTGGGAATCGTCCGAGCGAGCAGAATGAAAATCCGCTATCCGCGTAGGCATTTTGCCCTTGGGGATGGGCTTTTGAAGGGTAACACCGCGACTTCCAACCGAAAGGCGGTGCAATATATGGAAACAGATCGATCCGGCGTGACGGCGATCAGCCGCCCGGCGTCCCGATAACTGTTGGTTTGAAAAAACCGCCGAGGCACCCGTAGAGGTGCGTCCCCTCAAACCTGGCCTTGAACCGTGAGAACGCTATGGAACCCGGAAACGCCCAACTGTCGATGACAGTATTGATGACCCCCGACATGGCCAACTTCTCTGGCAATGTTCACGGCGGCACCCTGCTCAAATACCTCGATGAAGTGGCCTACGCCTGCGCCAGCCGTTATGCAGGTCGCTACGTGGTGACCCTGTCGGTGGACCAGGTGATTTTCCGTGAACCGATCCATGTCGGCGAACTCGTGACGTTTCTCGCCTCGGTCAACTACACCGGCAACACGTCCATGGAAGTGGGCATCAAGGTGGTGACCGAAAATATCCGTGAGCGCTCAGTGCGTCACACCAACAGCTGCTTCTTCACCATGGTCGCGGTGGATGACCAACGTAAACCCGCCCCGGTGCCGCCACTGCAACCGCAGAACAGCGAAGACAAGCGTCGCTATATGCAGGCGCAGCAACGCCGCCAGATTCGCCAGGAACTGGAAAAGCGTTACCAGGAAATCAAGGGCGACGCGTAAAGCAAAAAAATCGCAGCCTGCGGCAGTTCCTGCAGAGGAATTCAGATCCCCGCAGGTTGCGATCTTTTTTGCACTTCGATCAAAGGCTGATCGATGTCGCCTCGAACCGCACCCGCGGATGGGCAATCCGATCCTGCGCCCGCACCAGTTCCAGCTCATAGCTGGCGCAGGCCTGAGTCTCGAGCAACACCTCGTGCACCGCCGATGCGGCGAACTCGAAAGCTGCCAGCAGGCTATCGCCCAATAGCACACGCGCCAGGAACAACCCGGACGTCAGATCACCAACGCCCACAGGTTGGCGCGGAAACGCCAACAGCGGGCGTTGCAGGTGCCAACTGCCTTGCGCTGTCACCAGCAGCATTTCGAAGACGTCCGGGTTTTTTCCCGGGTAGTCCAGATGTTTGACCAACACCGCCTTCGGCCCGCGTGCCAGTAACAAGCGCGCCATCGCCAGGCAATCAAACAGCGATTGCGGCTTGCGCCCCGAGAAGCTGTCGAGTTCCAGTTGGTTCGGACACATGAAGTCAGCCACGGCGGCGGCTTCTTCCAACAGAAAATCGCTGACTTCCGCGGGCACGCTGCAGCCCTTCTCCGGATGACCCATGACCGGATCACACAGGTACAGCGCGTTGGGATTCATCGACTTGATCCGCTCCACCCCTGTGAGAATCGCCCGGCCCTGCGCCGCGCTGCCGAGATAGCCCGAGAGCACTGCGTCGCAATTGCCCAGCTCGCCAATCGCCGCGATGCCTTCGACCAGATCAGGGATCTGGTGCGGCGCCAGCACGTCACCGGCCCACTGCCCGTACTGTGTGTGGTTGGAGAACTGTACGGTGTTCAGCGGCCAGACATTCACCCCGACCCGCTGCATCGGGAAAACCGCGGCACTGTTGCCAGCGTGACCGAACACCACGTGGGACTGGATAGCGAGCAGATGGGGTGTACGTTTCATGCGGTGAGATTTCCGTAAAACGATTGAAATTCGAGCGGCGCAGTATGCGACTAAACGCAGCCTGTACGACAGACCGGCGACGCAGTTAAGCTGACACTATCTTGTTGGAGCGCCCTGTTGATGCTGACCCTTGGAAATATTTTCGTGCTGATGCTGCTCGCCACTGCTGGCGCCTGGCTTTGGCACAACCACGGCTTGCGCGAACGTGCGTTGGAGCGGGTCAAGCAGCATTGCAGCAACCTGGGGATCGAGTTGCTCGATGGCAACGTGGCGCTGAAAAAAATGGGATTCATCAAGGATGCCGCTGGCCGGCGACGTCTGGCCCGTGTGTATAACTTTGAATTCACGGTCACCGGCGAAACGCGGCATAACGGCACCATCACTCAGTTCGGCGCCCACAGCGCGCAAATCGAACTGGCGCCGTACCCGATGCCGTTTGACGACACGCCCCCTGTGGTCGATGTGGTCAAGCCAAGCGCTCAGGTGATCGAGCTGAATCATTGGCGGCAGGAACACAACAAGTGGCGGTCGTGATCTTCAATGCCTCCTGCAGTTGGCCAGGCCTCTTTGCAGCACTTCGAGGTCTTGCGGCGCACTGAAAATCAATTCAATCCGCGAATCCTTACGCCATTCACTCGGTTGCCACGCCACCACGGAATTATCCAGCGCGTTGGCCGATATCCAGCCTTTGTCACTGTGAATAACCAGCTTCGCACGCCGCCAGCAATGGCTTTCAAGCCAGCGCGCAACGAGAGCGGCCTCAAAGACCTGGCTCGGATGCCAGCGCCAGCCGATGCTCCAGCCACCCTCCTGTTCCTGGCTTAAACAGATCGGCAGAACCGGGTCGCTCCAGATCGCCGCGAGCTGCGCCAGACTTTTCGGCATCACAAAGTTATCCACACCCGCCACCGCTCGCGAAACCAGCCCGGGCAACTCACTCAAAGACAGCGCAGCTTGTTGCGTCCAATGCAGTTTACGCATCGGCAACGTGGCGGCAATTCGCTGCCGGTCCGCTTGCGCAAGTCCTTCAGACTTGTTCATCAGCAACAATCCCGCACTGTTCAGCGCCTCCTGTTGGGCCTCAGGCAGCGGCTTGCCCGCTACAAGCGCTTGCGCATCGAGTACCAGCACACAGGGTTGCAGACTCAACACGCCTCGCCATGGCGCCTCGCTCAACTGCTTGAGCAAATTCATCGGATGCCCCAAGCCGGAAGGCTCGATGAACAATCGATCCGGCCGAGCCTTGCGCAGCAGACGCCCGAGTCCGACCTGAAATGGCGCACCGTTGACGCAACACAAACACCCCCCGGCCACTTCCCCCAGTGCGATACCATCGTCTTCCTGGGTGAGCAGTGCAGCGTCGATGCCAATCTGACCGAACTCGTTGATCAGCACTGCCCAGCGTTCATCCGCGGGACGTTGCGCCAGCAGGTTCTTGATCAGGCTGGTCTTGCCGGCCCCCAATGGCCCGGCGATGACATGGGTGGGAATGTTCTGCAACATGATCGAAGGTTTCTGAGGAGGTAAGGATGCGGTGGATTGGATTGGCGTTTCTGCTGACGCTTGCCAGTGGCGAAGCGCTGGCGCAGGCCTGCGTTGTCCATAGCCAGGCGGAACGACTCGACGTCAAAGTCTGCCAGCAGAACCGCAACATCCCGCAAAAACTGTTCGCCGACGGCTTCTGCCAACCGAACCTGGCCGGGCAGAAGGTCGACGTGCAATACGTCGACCAGTGCCCTGCAGGAGCGTTCGGCGTGTGCAGCAAAGCTCAAGTCGCCAATATGCCTTACCGGCAGGATATTCACTATTACGGCGTGGCCACCGATGCGGCGTATTTGCAGCCGTACTGCGAAGCGCAAAGCCAGGGCACCTGGCTGAAGCCTTGAGCGGCGTGCTGCTCCAGCGTTGTTAAGCGACAGCAGCAACCCACGACTTCTGAACGGGGTCAATGGAAAGCTCAGGCGGCCTCTTCATGCCAAGGGCCAAAGGGGTCCGGGAGCATTCGCCAGCCTTGGACTCCCAGCGCCATTTCAGCGTCTGTCAGCAAGCAATCGTCGAGCTCTGCAGTGAGTTGTTTGAAGTCGATGTTCTGACCGATGAAGACCAGTTCCTGGCGGCAATCTCCTGTGTCGCTGGTCCAGTTTTCCATAATGGAGGCTGTGCTTTCCTCGTCCTGCGGCCATTGGTTGTTCGGCACAAAGCGCCACCAGCGCCCGGCGAAACCATGGCGCACCAATCCTCCCGCCTGGGACCAGCTTCCGACATCCATATGTTTGCTGGCCAGCCAGAAGTACCCCTTGGAACGCAGCAGTTTGCCATTGACCCATGGCCGGTCAATGAAACTGAAAAAGCGTTGCGGATGAAAGGGGCGACGTGCCCGATAAGCGCTGGAGGCAATGCCGTACTCTTCAGTTTCAGCAACATGTTCGCCGCGTAACTCACGCAACCAGCCAGGCGCTTGAGCGGCTTTGTCGAAGTCGAAGCGACCGGTATTGAGGATTTTGCCGAGCGGCACTTCGCCCATGACCATTGGAATGATCTCAGCCTGGGCGTTGAGCCGTTTCAGGATCGCCATCAGCTCACCCCGATCGCCACTGCTGATGAGGTCGATCTTGCTGATCAGGATCACATCAGCGAACTCCACCTGCTCGATCAGCAGGTCGGTGATCGCGCGTTCATCGTCTTCTCCCAGCGTTTCGCCTCGGGATGCGAGGCTTTGCGCGGCTTGGTAATCGATCAGGAAATTCATGCCATCGACCACGGTGACCATGGTATCGAGCCGCGCAATATCCGTGAGACTTTGCCCGTTTTCGTCGCGGAACGTGAAGGTTTCCGCGACGGGTAGCGGCTCGGAAATACCCGTGGATTCGATCAACAGGTAATCAAAGCGTCCCTCATTGGCAAGCTTGCCGACCTCCTCCAGCAAATCCTCACGCAAGGTGCAGCAGATGCAGCCATTGCTCATTTCAACGAGTTTTTCTTCGGCGCGATTAAGGCTGACATCGCGCTGCACCTCGCCGCCGTCGATGTTGATTTCACTCATGTCATTGACGATCACCGCAACCCGAAGGTTTTCTCTATTACGTAGTATGTAATTAAGAAGTGTACTTTTTCCGGCCCCTAAAAAGCCCGACAGGACCGTGACAGGTAGGCGATTTGCCATCAGTTGCTCCTCATAGAAAGCCCGGTCAACCCTCGGGGCTTGCCAAACATGAAAAATTCTTCACGAATAACGATCGCGATAATCATGTTATACCATAACATTGTGATGGTGTTTCGATGATGGGCTCGCTCATGAGGGGCTAACTCGGCCTGATTGGGTAAGGCGAAGCATCGTTGCGATACCTCATAGCCAATCCCGGCGTTGGACAATTGAGCCTGCTTTCGGATGACCATCCGGACGAATCGAACCTCGACAAATGTCTACATGACAGCGGACGGGATTTGGTTCTATGGTTAAACCGCTAGCGCGTGTGATCGAAGTATTCGAGAACAATAATCATGATCCAGATCACCCTGCCCGATGGTTCATTGCGTGAGTACGACCAACCACTGACCGTGCATGAAATCGCCGCAAGTATTGGCCTGGGGCTGGCCAACGCGGCGGTGGCCGGACGCGTCAACGGCGTCTTGGTGGACTGCGAATTCATGGTCGCAGCCAATGCCCGGGTCAGCATAGTCACGCCGCAGGAGCCGGACGGCCTGGAGATCCTGCGCCGGTCCTGCACGCTGATGCTGGCGATGGCCGTCAAACAACTTCATCCGCATGCGCAAATGCGCGTGGGCTCGGCACTGGGTGACGGGTTCTTTTGCGAGTTTGCCGTCGAGCGAGCCCTCGCCGCGACCGATCTGCCGCTCATCGAAGCGCGCATGCAATCGCTGGCAGCAACCAACCATTCAATCCGCCGCAAGGCGACATCGTCGTCGGAAAGTCTTTCGCTCTATCGCCTCGGTGAAACCGAGTACTGGACCACCGGCCCGCATGTCCCAACCACCAGGGTACTGCAGGCATTCGCCCTGGATCACGTCAGCGGCACCTTGCAACAACGGGTCTATGGAACGTGCTGGTCCAGTCATCAGGAGCTGCAGTATTGGCGCCTGCCAGCGCATGTGATGGTCGTCAGCATGGATGATCGCCAGGCCCACTACGCGCACACCGTTACCGAGACGTTACGTCGTGGCGGCGTTCGCGCCCTGTCGGACCTGCGTAACGAAAAGGTCCGCTACAAGATTCGCCAGCACCGTCAAACCGTGCCGTACCTGGTGGTCGTGGGGGAAAAGGAAAAGGCGGGTGGCTTTGTCAGTGTGCGCAGTAACAGCGGGGAGGATTTTGGCAGGATGAAGGTTGAAGCGGTGTGTGAATGGCTGAGCTCCACCGGCATGGCCGGAGGTTGAAGCTCCCAAGGGCGTGACCCGTGGGAGCCTGCACCCCGCGAATTTTTTATGCCCGAGGTTTAACTGTGCCGCAATCCTGCCCCAGCCATACAGCGCGGGTATCGAGGCTACCCTTTTGCTGAATGCCGGTGGCATTGAACGTGCCATTGACCTTGGTGGTGAACTCACGGTCACTGAGGAACGTGGCGACACCCGCGCCCTGCGCTTTTGGACAGCTGAAACGGAATTTCCACTGATTGCCGGTGCGCTCGGTGATTTCCTGCTTGCAGCCTGATTGCGGATCGGTCAGCGGAATATTGTCGGTCTTGACCTGTTCCGGCGTCAGGCACGCGCGAATGCCTTTGCCCCCCATGGTGATGCCCTGTTTTTCCAGCTGTGCCCGTTGTTCAGGGGTCATCTGGCTTTGTATCTGACCGAGGATCAGTTGCAGATCCGGCAGGTTCTGGTCATCGACCTTCATGTTGCTCGAGGTCAATTCCCACAAACCCGGTTGCAGCATCTGCGCCTGAGCGGCCACAGGAAGTGCCAAACCCAGCGTGATGGCCAAACCCAGCAGACGAACGTTCATCGTGTAACTCCTGATCATTGGTGGCCGTTAGACGTCAGCCGCAAGCTTCGGTTCATGGGCCAATTAAATAGCGACATTCTGCCCGGAACATGGTCTGTTAAGCATTGAATCTTCAGGAGCAAGGCTGCCCCCATGGATTATTTCGGACCGCATATTTTTGGCTACACCATCGCCCTGCTGCACTCCCTGGGCACGATTGCAGCAATTCATGCCGTGTTGACCGTTCGAACCGCTCAGGGATCGATTGCCTGGGCGCTGTCACTGGTCTTCATGCCTTACCTGACACTCATCCCCTATCTGGTGTTCGGTCGCAGCACCTTCGATGGTTACATCAAGGCCCGACGTCAGGCCAACGAAGAAATGCGCAAGGCAATTTCTGAGCTCAACTGGCGGCCGTGGGTTGAAGAGGCGCTAACCGCTCGTGCTTCCACCGCTTACGCGTCGTTAAGGGCCATGCCCAAGCTGGGGCGCATGCCGTGCCTGGCCAACAACGACGTACGACTGTTGATCAATGGCCGGGCAACGTTCGATGCGATTTTCGATGCCATCAGCCAAGCCCGGGAAGCGGTGCTGATCCAGTTTTTCATCATTCACGACGACCGTCTCGGCCAGCGCCTGCATAAACTGTTGTTGGAAAAAGCAGCTGAAGGCGTGGCGATCTATCTGCTCTATGATCGAATCGGCAGCCACTCTTTGCCACACAGCTATGTTCAGTCACTGCGTGACGCCGGTGTCGAGGTCAAAGCCTTCGCCACTCGCAGCGGCTGGTTGAATCGATTCCAGGTCAACTTCCGCAACCACCGCAAGATCGTGGTAGTCGACGGCGTTATCGGCTTCGTCGGGGGGCACAACGTGGGCGACGAGTACATGGGGGAGAAACCACCCTTGGCGCCCTGGCGCGATACTCATGTACAGGTGCGTGGACCGGTAGTGGCCTGCATGCAGGAATCCTTCGCCGAAGACTGGTTCTGGGCAGCCCGTTCGTTGCCGCCGCTGATCCTGCCGGAGGTGTACCCGGACGACGGCGTACTGTGTCAAATGCTCGCCAGCGGCCCGGCGGATCCCTACGAGACCTGTTCGTTATTCTTCGTCGAGGCCATCCACGCGGCGACAGAACGCGTGTGGATCACCAGTCCCTACTTCATACCCGACGAAGCCGTCTTCGCCGCCCTGCGGCTGGCGGTATTACGTGGTGTCGATGTGCGAATTCTGTTGCCGTCGCGGCCTGACCACCGAATCGTCTACGCCGCCTCCAGCCTCTATGCCTTTGAAGCCGTGCGCGCCGGCGTACGGGTTTTCCGTTATGAGCCGGGTTTCCTGCATCAGAAAGTGGTGTTGATCGACAGTGAGATCAGCGCCATTGGCAGCGCCAACATGGATAACCGCTCGTTCCGGTTGAATTTCGAAGTGATGTTGCTGACGGTCGACAGCACATTTGCCGGCGAAGTGGAGCAGATGCTCAACGATGACTTTGCCCAAGCCCACGAAATCGCCAAAGAGGAAGGCCGGGAGACTCGCCACCTGCAACAGGTCGGTATGCGGGTCGCCCGGCTTATTTCACCGATACTTTAAGGATTGTAGATATCGTCCCGCGTCCATGGCAGTTCATGACTGCCATCGGCATGCGCCTTCACCGCAAGAATCTGGTGCAGATTGATCCAGCCGCGAGCGAAGGCATAGGCGCACCCGGCCAAGTATAGACGCCAAATGCGTAACGCCTGTTCAGGCACCAGTTTGGCGGCGGCTTCAAGGTTGTCTTCCAGGCGTTCGCTCCAGTGATACAGCGTGCGCGCGTAATGCAGGCGCAGACTCTCGACATCGACGATCTCCAGACCCGCTTCACTGATCTCGGCAGAGATCATTGCCAGGTGCGGCAACTCGCCGTTGGGAAATACGTATTTTTCGATGAATTCGCCAGCTCCCCGTCCTACCGGGCGCCCGTCGGTGTGTTTGGCGGTGATCCCGTGGTTCATCACCAGGCCACCCTCCTTCACTGCGCCGAACAGGGTTTTGCAGTATTCGGGAAGATTCGCGTGCCCCACGTGTTCGAACATGCCAACGCTGACGACTTTATCGAATCGGCCGTCCTGCGGCAGGTCGCGGTAGTCGAGCAATTGCAGTTCGACCAAATCCTCCAGGCCTTCAGCCTTGACCCGCTCCCTGGCCAGCGCGAGTTGTTCCTTGCTGAGCGTGATGCCGAACACCTTCGCGCCGAATTCACGGGCCGCATAACGTGCCAAACCACCCCAACCGCAGCCGACATCCAGAAGATACTCGCCAGGTTGCAGTCGCAACTTGCGGCATAGATGACGGAATTTTGCTTGTTGAGCCTGCTCCAGCGATTCACTGCCGGTCTCGAAGTACGCGCAGGAATACGCCATGTCGCTGTCGAGCCACAGCTGATAAAAAGCATTGGAGAGGTCGTAATGGTAGGAGATCGCCTTGGCGTCAGTTTCCTTGTCGTGGACGGTACGCACAGGCTGGCTGCCATCGTCCTCATCCAGCAACGCCTGACTCCATTCATCGCAGACGCGGATGACGTCGCTGATGGCGCCTTCCAGCTCCAGTTTGCCTTCGACAAATGCCGCGCCAAGCGCATCCAGGCTGGGATGGGTGAACTGGGTAACCATTTGTGGGTCCTTGACCACAATCGTGACGCTGGGCGTCGGCCCCAGATTGAACTCATGGCCGTCCCAGAGTCGCAGGCGTAGCGGTAACTGCAGATTCTGTAAGGCCGGTGGAAGTTGCGCGAGCATGGAGATTCCCCCCTTGTTTCAGACGTCTGATCAGAGGGTAGACCATCTTGGAAAAATAGCAGGCTATTCAATTAATCGCCGTTTTCCATGATTCGCGCCGTAATGACTCATAGGAGCGAATGCACGAAATGCCGTGCCCTCACTTAAATGACTACGGCCACGACGGACAGTTCTAACAATTGTTACCCGTACTGCGCTACTGGATGAAAATGTTCTCAGCCCAGCATTTGTTCCACGTGGAACCACACTGAATTCTGCGCAGCGAAGGCGAAGCCTTGACCGGAATGCCTCGGACGAACATATTACGCTCGTAATTTTACTCAAAGGCTACGGTTACCCCTCCGATCCCTTTCAATCCAGGAGAAGATCCATGAGCACTTACGACGTCGTGATACTCGGCGGTGGCCCCGGCGGTTACAACGCAGCGATTCGCGCGGGTCAACTCGGTTTGAAAGCGGCTTGCGTGGAAGGGCGCGCCACCCTTGGTGGCACCTGCCTGAATGTTGGCTGCATGCCGTCCAAGGCATTACTGCATGCCTCCGAACTCTACGACGCAGCCATGGGCGCAGAATTCGCCAACCTCGGCATCGAGGTCAAACCGAGCCTCAATCTCGCGCAGATGATGAAGCAGAAAGATGAAAGCGTGACTGGGCTGACCAAGGGCATCGAATTTCTCTTTCGCAAAAACAAGGTCGACTGGATCAAAGGTTGGGGCCGAATCGACGGGCCGGGCAAAGTCAGCGTCACGGATGCTGCTGGCGGCACGACCGAACTGAGCGCCAAGGACATCATCATCGCCACGGGCTCCGAGCCGACTCCCCTGCCCGGTGTCGAGATCGATAACAAACGCATCCTCGACTCCACGGGTGCCCTGTCGCTGACGGAAGTACCGAAACACCTGGTGGTCATCGGCGCCGGCGTGATTGGCCTGGAGCTTGGCTCGGTATGGCGGCGCCTGGGCGCGAAGGTGACAGTGGTGGAGTTCCTCGATCGAATCTGCCCTGGCGTGGATGGTGAAACAGGCAAAACCCTGCAACGCTCCTTGAGCAAACAGGGGATCAGCTTCAAATTGAGTTCGAAGGTGACGAGCGCAACCACATCTGACACAGGTGTGCAGCTCAACGTCGAACCGGCCGCTGGTGGAACCGCCGAAGTGCTCGACGCTGATTATGTGTTGGTAGCCATAGGACGCCGACCTTATACACAGGGCCTGGGCCTGGAGAACGTTGGCTTGGCCACGGACAAGCGCGGCATGCTCGCCAACAAGGGTCACCGCACCGAAGTCGCTGGCATTTGGGTCATTGGTGACGTGACATCAGGTCCGATGCTCGCGCACAAGGCTGAAGACGAAGCCATGGCGTGTGTCGAGCAGATCGTTGGCAAGGCCGGTGAGGTTAATTACGAGCTGATCCCCAACGTGATCTACACCAAACCGGAACTGGCCAGCGTTGGCAAAACCGAGGAACAACTGAAGGCCGAGGGTCGTGCCTATAAGGTTGGCAAGTTTCCCTTCACCGCCAACAGCCGGGCGAAAATCAATCACGAGACCGAGGGCTTTGCCAAAGTGCTGGCCGATGAGCGCACCGACGAGATCCTCGGAGTACATCTGGTAGGCCCGAGCGTCAGTGAAATGATTGGCGAATATTGCGTGGCCATGGAGTTCAGCGCGTCAGCCGAAGACATAGCCCTGACCTGCCATCCGCATCCGACCCGTTCTGAAGCCTTGCGACAGGCCGCGATGAATGTGGAGGGAATGGCAACCCAGATGTAACAACATCAAAAGCTCGCAGCCTGCGGCAGGCGGCGAGCTATTCACTTCAGCCAGGCAAATGCGTCAACGGAAGCGGGCCCGGTGCTTTCACCGTATGGATCGCGAAGTTACTGCGGATATCGCTCACACCCGGCAACTTCAACAGGCATCCGGTGAGAAAGCGGTCGTACGCGCGCAGATCCGGCACCACCACTTGCAACAGAAAATCCGATTCCCCGGACACCAGAAACGCCGAGATCACCTCAGGCAAAGCCGTGACCGCCAGGCGAAACGACTCGGCCTGTTCGTCGTTGTGAAGCTCGACCTTCACGCCAACAAACACCGTCAACCCAAGACCGGCTTCATCGCGATCGAGGTTGGCCTGATAACCGCGAATCACCCCGGCTTCTTCGAGCATGCGTACCCGTCGCAAACAGGGTGACGCCGACAGGCCGATCTCTTCGGCCAATTGCACGTTGGTCAAGCGACCATCGCGCTGCAGTGCAGCGAGAATCTTGCGATCGTAGGCATCCAGTTTCATGTTTGGCAGATTCCGATGGTCATGTGTTCTGTTCATGGCAGATTATGCCAACAAAGCCCAATCTTGAAGCAAACTACGCAAGCACCTGCCCTGCCCTTGCGCCCTACACTGGCCCTACCAAATCGACAACAAATGGGGTGTGACATGGCGGGACTCTGGCTGTTTTTCATGGCATTGGCCGTGGTGTACCTGTTGCCTGGTCCTGACATGATCCTGCTGCTGCAGACCGGTGCTCGTCAGGGAAAAGGAGCGGCACTCGCCACAGCGGTGGGACTCGCAGTAGCCCGCGGCTGTCACGTTGTACTGGCGGCGCTGGGGCTGGCGGCATTGTTCAAAGCGGCGCCCTGGACATTCGACGTGGTGCGACTGGCGGGTGCCGCGTATCTGCTGTGGATCGGCATTCAATGCCTGCGAACGACGATGCTGCCGGCCTTGCACAGCCATCAACCGATACAGAAAGCCCGCTGGCGCGAAGCGATCCGTCGCGGTCTGTTGACCAACCTGCTCAACCCCAAGGCGCTGCTGTTTTGTTCCGTGTTACTGCCGCAATTCATCAACCCACAGGCCGGGCCGGTGCTCGCGCAATTTGCAGTGTTGGGTGGTGTGCTGGTCGGCGTCGGTTTGCTCTTCGACAGCACCTATGCCCTGATCGGTACAGCGCTCGGCCGCTGGTTGCAACGCAGCCCTTCGGCCCAGCGCTTGCAGCAATGGTTATTCGGTAGCCTGTTGATCGGTTTCGCCGTACGGCTGACCTTTGTGCAACAGGCTTGAACCTTACTGCGCTTTACGGCGGCGGCGATTGATCAGCAACAGTGCCGCTGCCGTGACCGCAACAACGCTGCCCACCTGCAAAGGCGTCTTGTATGGACGCAATGCCGAGCGAGCGGCATCGGTAACCTGGGTGACATAGCGTTTGTCGGCGTTCTCGAAATCGGGATACGGGCATTGGTTGCCAAAGTCCGCCGCCCATTCCACAAAAGGCCCGTCTTTGACATAGCGTTGGTAGAGCGCACTTTGATCTGCAAGGCTGCTGTTCCAACCGGCCGCTTCACAGAGCACAGCAGCAAATGCCTGACTGGTATGCGGCAGATTATCCGCAGCGCGATTGGCCAATTGTGTGGCGACAAACCGGTAGTGATAACGCTGGTCAGGCTGTGCAGCGCTGGCTTGCTGACGCTTGACTTCATCTTCGGCCACCAGCGGCCCGACTTTCAGCTCCGTGCTTTCAAGGCTGTAGTTGCCGGCGAAGGTGGCGAAATCCGGGGCCATTTCGTAACCGAGAATATCCATCCCCCACTCACGTGCAGTCCACGCAGCGTTGAACAGAGCGGCGGCGCGGCGGGTCGGCCACCAAGCGGCATCGGCCGCCAGGCGTTGCTCGCCATACAGCCTGGCCTTGTGGCGCAACCCGTCGTTATCGAAATAGGCGGGCGCATCTTCATAATGCCCTTCGCGTAACAACCGACGGCCCAGCAAATTGCGCAGGCTCGCTGCCACTGGCAAGGGCACATAGTTGTCGCGGTCATGCTGGCTGAGCGGGGGTGGCGCTGGAACCTGGGTGTCGACGTAATGCTTGAGTTCGTCGAGCGTCAGCACACGTTCGGCCACCGTCGCCGCGTCAAACCAGTAGATACTTTGGCTGCGATAAAGCTGGTCGAACGCTTGCAGATAATCCCCGCGTTGCAGGGCCAGAATCGCGCTTTCGCCATCAACCCGACATTTGGGTTGCAGCGTTTCATAATCGAAGTCCGGCGTTCGCCGATCGCCCCAGGATTCATTCTGAGGAAAGGCCTGCGCCGCCTTGGCATACGCCGCGGCCGCAGCAGTTTTATCGCCATCACGCAGCGCCAGCTTGGCGCGTAACCACCACGCCAGCCCACCGTCACCTGCGTGTTCAACGAATGCCTTGGCGCTGGCGAAATCGCCCTGTTGATAATTCACCGCCGCCAGCCGATCCGCATTAGCGAGGCTGCCTCGCGTGCTGTTTTGCAGCAATTTAATCAGCTTCAATTCGTTTGCCGGTTGTTCACCGAACGACCAGCCCAGTCGACTGATCAACGATGCCGTTACCAGTTGCTGTACCGGTTTGCCCTTGAGCCGTTCGGCCAACTGCTCTTCGGGCATGGCCGCCAAGTCAGCCACCAACAGCTTGAGTGAGGTGTAGCCCACCGCCGAACCGTGCAGGTTCTGCGTGGCATAGAGTTCGATGGCCGTGTTCCAGTCGCCGGCGGTGCGGGCTACGCGGGCCTCTTCGCCGAGACTGGCCACACCCAGTTCCAGCGGATCACTGAAGCCGTCGATACTCAGTTGCCGTGTTTGCTCAAATGCCTTGCGAGCTTGCGCCAGCAAATCAGGAGTCGCACCGGCCTCGGCACTCATGGCGAATCGCGCCCGGCCCAGCGAGTACGCTGCCCAGGTACTGCGCAACGCGCGTTGATCCGCGGGCAGCGCCAGCACTTTTTCGAAGTATTCGGCTGCCAGCCCATGGTCACCCACGTTGAACGCCACCGCACCGGCCAGATAAAAACGGATTTCGTCGGGCAAGTTCGCGCCCTGTACTTCAACCTGCGAGGCATTGGTCAGGCTACGCAGCTGCTTTACCAATGCCTGCTGCGCCGGCGTCAAACCCGCCTGCTCAGCCTGATTGCGTTGCTCTGCGTAGTCTGGCCCATCCATGCTGTATGCGGTTGCGCTGACGTTATTCAACCCGGCAATCCGGTGCCCGAGTCGGCTGATCTCGAAGTTGAAGTTGCCCTCCGGCAGCTCCGCCAACGATTGACCACGGTTATCCAGCAGGCGCATCGGGAAATCCGGCCCGCATGCCAACGCCGAACCCAGTGGCAGGTTGAGGCTCAGGCAGAGCAGATGACGCGGCCAGTTACGGGTGAACATTCGAAGCTCCTTGATCAATTTTGCTGCAGCGAGCCCAACCAACGGCGCGTTGTCCGCCGGCTGCAATCCGCCCCTCACGCAAGCGGGTGAAGGTAAGCAGATCCGGGCCTTGTTGCAACGTGTAACCGGCGAGTGCATCGGCGCCATCACAGCCTTGCACTGCGACAGTGACGCGTTCGGGCCAGGCGCTGTCGAGGTTGCCCTGATTGATCAGGCTCACGTCATACAGGCCCTGGTGCTCCGTGAAACTCAGCGTAAGCCGACTATGGAGCGCATCTCCCCGCGACACGGCGCGCAAAGTAGTCAGGCTCCACGCCCGCCGGTCGTTGGCCAGCGGCAGGCGAAACCAGATCAATCCGGCCAGATGATTCGGAGGGTCGTTTCGCAATTGTGCAGCGAGTTGACTCAATTGTTGGGGATCGGCCAGCAACTCCTGACGCTTGCCGTCACGTTCGATTCGAGTTTCGCTTTCCACGACCGGCGCACCGCCGTCATTCGGCAACAACGCCACACCGTATGCCGGCAGCGCCAGATAGAAAGGTTTTTTGGTTATTCGGCTCCAGGCGTTCGTCCATTGCCGGGCTTGGTCGGGGTCGAACAAACCACGGCGAGGATCGCTTACCGCGTGAACCTGCAACACACTGCTGTCGACCGCGGCTAACAATGCGGGCAGCTGCGCACTGCCGAGCCACGCCGGCAACGCAGTGATGCTCAGTGGCATTGAGACCGGCAGCACCGTGCGCAAATGCAGGAGAAACTCTCGATAGGCCGAAAGCCGCGCATTGCCGGCGTCGTGATCGATCTCCAGACCTGCGACAGTCAATCCTTGTGTCTGCCAGTCGCTGAGCACCTGCTGAATCTGCAGCGTGACTTCGTTCTGATCCAGCGACTTGAGCTGGCCATCGAGGCGAATCACTGCGATCAGCGGCCGACCATCGTGCTTGAGCAGCTCAGGGTCAATCAGCGCCCGATGCCATCGGGCCTGGGGAAATGCCTGCAATGCCAGCACACGCAGGGTGGAAAAATCTGCGCGACTGTCGCGCAGCGCTGCTTCATGGGAGGGGGTCCATTGTCGCTGCCAGATGTACAGCTGCTGATCGAGCGGGGGCGCCTCCCGCTGATCGCAGCCATTGAGCAGTGTCAGTGCAGTCAGCAGCGACACCAGCCGAACGAAAAAAACCATAAAGCTCCTGTGAGTTGAACCCGCTCCTTCGTAGAAGCCTTTTTCAGCAACTACAAATCAAGTACCAAAGGCTGCGCGCCCTGAGCCGGAATTGCACAGCAAATCAACACCTCGCCCTCCTCCGGTATCTCCGCTGGTGGTTGTGGATAATGCACCTGGCCGCTGATCAAACGGGTTTTACAGGTGCCGCAAGAGCCACCACGGCAACTGAATTCGGGCTGCAAACCACGACTTTCTGCCAGCTCCAGCAAGCTGCCGCCCTCGGGTTGCCAACGCGCCTCTTTGGCGGAACGCTCGAACACCACCGGCACCGACGTGGTGGCGGCCGGTGGTTGCTCGATCACTATTGCATCCGGATCGGGCTGGCGGCGCAACGTCGAAGGGCCAAAGGTTTCGGCGTGAATCCGCACATCGCGGACGTCCAGCTCACGCAGGCCGTCATACATCGCCTGGGTAAAACTGCCGGGACCACACAAGACGAAATCCAGCTGATCGTAGTCTTCAACTTCAAGCAATTCCGTGAGCCGTGCGACATCGATACGCCCGATCGAATCGAAGTCTTCACCTTCCAGGGCGCCCGGCTCCGGTTGACTGAGCAAACGTATCACCTTGACCGCATCACCGGCGTGCTCGAGCAAGCGATCCACTTCCGCACGAAATGGTTGATCCGCCAAGGTACGTGAACTCTGCAAAAACAAGGTCGGACGAATCCCACGGGTGCGCAAGCCTTGGTAGACCACTTCACGCAACATCGACAGCAGCGGCGTAATGCCCACTCCGGCAGCCAACAGTACCAGTGGCCGACGCTCATTGGCGGCCACAGTGAAATGGCCTTGGGGTGCTCGGGCTTCAAGCAGATCACCGACGCGAATCTGTTC
Source organism: Pseudomonas sp. Sample_24 (assembly GCF_004307605.1). Lineage (NCBI taxonomy): Bacteria > Pseudomonadati > Pseudomonadota > Gammaproteobacteria > Pseudomonadales > Pseudomonadaceae > Pseudomonas > Pseudomonas sp. Sample_24. Next base: position 7,708 of record NZ_RCNW01000004.1, on the reverse strand, counting down.
ATGCAGGTGTGAAGACACCCGTCCATCACGCTTCACGCTGATACGGAAAAAATCATCCGATGGCGCACTCGACAGACTGTAAGTGCGGATATGCACGTCACCATCAATGTTGAACCGCAACGGTAAGTGCTGGCCGGCCTGAAACAACGGCAGCCCTGCTCCGTCAGCGGGCTCCATGTAAATCGAGCGAATGTTCTGGCTTTCCGCTTCGATTCGTACGACACGCAATGGCCGCCATTGATCACCTAAAGCCTTGGCTTGCAGGCGAGCTTTGGCTTGCTCCCAAGTACCTGTTAGCAGACTGGTGGGTGAAACGCCGTCGAAACGCCATCGCAATGCAAGAGCACCAGGTCTGCGAACAACATGTTCCACGTGGAACGTCCACAAACGTTCGGCACCTTGAAAGGCCTCTACCTGTGGTCCTTCCAGGATAATTTCGGTGCGCCCGCTGAGTTGCAGCAGGTCACCCGAATTGAAATCAATGAATAACAAACCGGCCTTTGGATTGACCCGCAAGTTGCCCAAAGTGTTGAAAAAAAGGTTGCCCGCAAAGTCTGGAATGGTCAGGCAATTCCCTTCGATGTGAACGAAACCTGCCTGTCCGCCACGGTGTGAAACATCCACCGAGCGAACGCCATCGACGTCCACATAGCTGGCGACAAAAAAGGTATCAGCCTCGGCGATCACAGCTCTGGCTGCTTCGTCCAGTTCATTGAGGTACTGCGCGGGACGCGTTGATGCATCCGCCAGCGGCACCGAGCGAAACTGCCGTAACTGTATGTACTGCGGGCAATTGCCATACGACTGGTCAACCTTCACCGCAAAACCGTTCGCCGTCATTGCGCCGATATGACCGTTGATGCGGTTGCGCCGCCGGGTATGCAATTCGATACCCAGCAGGCCGATTGCCGCGCCATCGCTCAATTGCGCCGGGTCTTCCGCTGCTGGCACGCTGCTGAACTGCAACAGTTGCGGCTCAGGTGAATGAGCAAAACCAGCTTCACCTTCAAGCACACTGGCCCACGGATTGCCGTTTGCATCCACCGCACCGTACAACATGAACGGCAATTGCTCGTAGAACGTGCGGTGCTGGTCCGGCATGTAATCGCGAATAACCCTGCGACCTACTGCCTCCATGCGCTCGCCAACTCCGATATGCGCCTGTAACTCTCTTTCGCCAGCATGCCACGGTGAACGGTCCATCACGGCTTCTCCCCTGCGCCAATGGCACAGCGTGAAGGGCCCGATCATCGGGCCACAAACGTCAGGCTGTTTTTTGCAGACCGGCAACCGTGCGCGGCATGCCGACAAAACCAGGCAAGGCTTCGACCCGTGCCAACCATGCGCGGATGTTGGCGTACTCGTCCAGCGACACATTGCCTTCCGGTGCGTGGGCAACGTAGCTGTAGGCTGCTACGTCGGCGATGGTAGGTTCGTTACCGACGAGAAACTCAGTGTTGGCCAGTTCCTTATCGATGACCTTGAGCACGCTGTGGGCATAAGGAATCACCTCGTCAGGGTTGTAAGGCGCACCAAACACCGTGATCAAACGCGCCCTGGCCGGACCAAAAGCGATAGGGCCGGCAGCGGCCGACAACCAGCGCTGGACTTTGGCAGCGCCGACCGGATCGGTGGGCAACCAACGACCATTGCCATATTTTTGCGCCAGGTACACCAGGATCGCGTTGGAATCCGCCAACACCACACCTTGATCATCAAGCACCGGAATCTGGCCAAAAGCATTGAGCGCCAGGAACTCGGGCTTTTTGTGTTCGCCTTTGGCGAGGTCGACCAAAATCAACTCGGTCGGCAGTTGCAGCAGGGACAGCATCAGCTGCACACGATGGGCGTGGCCGGAACGGGGAAAATTGTAGAGTTTGATGGCTTGCATGATCGACTCCGCGCTTGAGTGGTGTTGTTCAGGGAGATCAGCACCTTGGGGGGCCATCTTCCATCAGTCACCAAAACAACAGAATAACCAACAAACGCAATCCATTATTTCATCCAGCGAAATAACGTATCAGACCTGCAGGGCTGGATGTTCCCTCAACGCCTTGACAGTAAAGTCGACAAAACTGCGAACCCGCGCCGCAGCCTTGCGTCCGCCCTGGTACACCACATGGATAGGCAAGGGAGGCATCTCGAAATTCGCCAGGACAATTTCCAGCTCCCCTGCCGCGACTTTGCGTGCCACTTGATAAGACAAGACCCGGGTGTAACCCAAGCCAAGGCAAGCCGCGGTGATCGCCGCCTGATTCGCCGTAACGACCAAACGGGGATCGGTGCGCACACTGATGGGCTCGCCCCCTTCCAGAAACGGCCAACTGCGTAACTGGCCCGTCGCAGACGTCGCGATAACCGGTCCTCGAGCCAAATCCTGCGGGTGAGTCGGATGTCCATTAGCCGCCAGGAATGCCGGTGATACGCAAACCACCCGCCGCACCTCACCCACGCGAATGGCGTGCTGATTGCTATCCGGCAGCTCACCGATGCGCACAGCCACATCGATGCCCTCCTCCACCACATTCACCACACGGTCAACCAAGAGCGCATTGATCGTGACGTCCGGGAATTGTGTAAGAAAATCCACCATCAATGGAGTGACAAACAATTCACCAAACAACACCGGCGCCGTGATTGTCAGTTGCCCACGCGGCTGAGCATGACTGCCTGCCGCTGAATCCTCGGCCTCCTGCACTTCAGCAAGAATTCTGCGACAGTCTTCAAGATAACGCTGGCCGGCCTCACTCAGATGCACACTGCGCGTAGTGCGTGTGAGCAACGGCGTGCCAATGCGTTTCTCCAGCGCCGCCACCGCCCGGGTGACACTCGCTGCCGACAACCCCAACCGCCGCGCTGCCGCGGAAAAACCCTGGTCCTGGGCGACCGCAGCGAAGACCTGCATTTCCTGAAAGCGGTCCATGGAGTGTCCTCGATTCAGATAAAAAAATCGCAACCCTTGGGCTGCGATTTTGGAGGTTGAATCAGCTGTGGATAACTTATTCCACAGTCACCGATTTTGCCAGGTTACGCGGCTGGTCGACGTCCGTACCTTTGAGTACCGCAACGTAATACGACAGCAGTTGCAGCGGGATGGTGTAGAGAATCGGCGACAGGATGTCGTGGATGTGCGGCATCTGCACAACATGAGTGCCTTCACCGTTGGTCATGCCAGCCTTCTCGTCGGCGAAAACGATCAATTCACCACCGCGGGCGCGAACTTCCTGGAGGTTGGATTTCAGCTTTTCCAGCAATTCGTTGTTGGGTGCGACGGTCACCACCGGCATGTCGTTATCCACCAGCGCCAGCGGGCCGTGTTTCAGCTCGCCGGCCGGATAGGCTTCGGCGTGGATATAGGAGATTTCCTTGAGCTTGAGTGCTCCTTCCATCGCCACCGGGAATTGCGCGCCGCGGCCGAGGAACAGAGTGTGTTTTTTCTCGGCGAACAGCTCGGCGATTTTCTCGACGGTGCTGTCCATTGCCAGCGCCTCACCAAGGCGAGCCGGCAAGCGTCGCAGCTCTTCGACCAGGGTGGCTTCGACGCCCGCGGTCAACGTGCCACGAACCTGGCCCAACGACAGGGTCAACAACAGCAGGCCCACCAATTGCGTGGTGAAGGCTTTGGTCGATGCCACACCAATTTCGCGTCCAGCCTGGGTCAGCAGCGTCAGGTCGGATTCACGCACCAACGAGCTGATGCCGACGTTGCAGATCGCCAGGCTGGCAAGGAAACCCAGCTCTTTGGCGTTGCGCAGCGCTGCCAGGGTGTCGGCGGTTTCGCCAGACTGAGAGATCGTCACGAACAGCGAGTCTGGCTGCACCACGACTTTGCGATAGCGGAATTCACTGGCGACTTCGACCTGGCACGGGATGCCGGCCAACTCTTCAAGCCAGTAACGGGCAACCATACCCGCGTGATAACTGGTGCCACAGGCGACAATTTGCACATTGCGTACTTTGGCGAACAACTCGGCGGCTTGCGGGCCGAAGGCCTGCACCAGTACCTGATTCTGGCTCAAACGCCCTTCGAGAGTGCGCTGCACCACGGACGGTTGTTCGTGGATTTCCTTGAGCATGTAGTGACGGAACTCGCCTTTGTCGGCAGCTTCGGCACCGTCGCTGTATTGCACGGTCTGACGCTCGACCGCTTGGCCGTTCACGTCCCAGATCTGCACGCTGTCGCGACGAATCTCGGCGATATCGCCCTCTTCCAGATACATGAAACGATCGGTGACCTGACGCAGGGCCAATTGGTCAGACGCCAGGAAGTTTTCTCCCAGGCCCAGGCCAATCACCAGCGGGCTTCCGCTGCGCGCGGCAACCAGACGGTCCGGCTGCTGGGCAGAGATCACCGCCAGGCCGTAAGCGCCATGCAGTTCCTTGACGGTCGCCTTGAGTGCCACGGTCAGGTCGCGCAGCTCCTTGAGTTTGTGGCTCAGCAGGTGGGCGATCACTTCGGTATCGGTGTCCGAAGTGAACACGTAACCCAAGGCTGTAAGTTGTTCACGCAGGGCTTCGTGGTTTTCGATAATGCCGTTGTGCACAACAGCCAGATCACCGGAAAAGTGCGGGTGAGCGTTGCGCTCGCACGGCGCGCCATGGGTGGCCCAACGGGTGTGAGCGATACCCAGACGACCCACCAGAGCTTCTTCGGCCAGTGCCTGCTCCAGTTCGCTGACCTTGCCCGGGCGGCGCATGCGCTCGAGTTTTTCGTCATTGGTATAGACCGCTACACCGGCACTGTCGTATCCACGGTATTCCAGGCGCTTGAGGCCTTCGACCAGGATCGCGGTGATGTTACGTTCTGCGACTGCGCCAACAATTCCACACATGTTATTTCTCCTGACTGACTGCCGCGCAAATCAAATTGATGCCGCGGGCCTGAATCTGAACGCGTGCCTCCACCGGCAGACGATCATCGGTAATAAGGGTATGGACGCTGCTCCAGGGCAGTTCCAGGTTGGGAATCTTGCGGCCGATCTTGTCGGCTTCCACCATCACGACCACTTCGCGGGCGACTTCAGCCATCACCCGGCTCAGCCCCAACAATTCGTTGAAAGTGGTTGTACCGCGAACCAGATCGATGCCATCGGCACCGATGAACAATTGATCAAAGTCGTAAGAGCGTAGTACTTGCTCGGCAACCTGCCCCTGAAAGGACTCGGAATGCGGATCCCAGGTACCACCGGTCATCAGCAACACCGGCTCATGTTCCAGTTCGCTCAGTGCGTTGGCGACATGCAGGGAATTGGTCATGACCACCAGGCCCGGTTGTTGACCGAGTTCCGGAATCATCGCCGCCGTCGTACTGCCGCTGTCGATGATGATGCGCGCATGTTCGCGGATTCGCGTCACTGCCGCGCGGGCGATGGCTTGTTTGTATTTGGAGACAGGCTGGCCCATGTCGGCCACCAATTCCTGGGGCATGGTGATTGCACCGCCGTAACGACGCAGCAACAGGCCGTTGCTTTCGAGTGCAGCCAAGTCCTTGCGAATCGTAACTTCAGAAGTCTCGAAGCGCTTGGCCAACTCGTCCACGCTGACTTCGCCCTGTTCATTGAGCAAAGCAAGGATGTTATGGCGGCGTTGAGGAGTGTTGCGCTTCGACATGGCTAGATAAGTTTCGATTCGAAAGATAACGGAAGCAATCAAAACCTATCGATGAGACTTCGTCAAGCGCGGCGCGATAAAAAGATCTGTGGATAAAAAGCTTCGCGGGCAAGCCTCGCTCCTACAGGTTACTCACAACACTGTAGGAGCGAGACTTGCCCGCGAAGGCGTTTTCACGAGTTGTGGGTAACTCAGCTTTTCTTCACTTTCTCCGGCCGTTTCCAGCCATCAATGTTCTTCTGACGGGCACGGCCAACGGCCAGCTGAGATTTATCCACAGTCGACGTAATGGTCGAACCTGCCGCTGTGGTCGCGCCATCGAGGATATCCACAGGTGCCACCAACGAATTGTTGGAACCGATGAACACATCCTCACCCAACACGGTTTTCCACTTGTTGGCGCCATCGTAGTTGCAGGTGATGGTGCCTGCGCCGATGTTGGTGCGCGCACCGACTTCCGCGTCGCCCAGGTAGGTCAAGTGACCGGCCTTGGCGCCTTCACCCAAGTGTGCATTTTTCAATTCGACAAAGTTACCCACATGCGCCCGCGCTTCCAGCACAGTGCCCGGGCGCAAACGCGCAAACGGGCCGGCGTCGCTGCCTTCACCGAGAGTTGCGCCTTCGATATGGCTGTTGGCCTTGATCACCACGCCTTTGCGCAGGGTGCTGTCCTTGATGACGCAGTTCGGGCCGATCACCACGTCGTCTTCGATGACGACTTTGCCTTCGAGAATCACGTTGATGTCGATCAGCACATCCCGGCCCACGGTCACTTCACCGCGAACATCGAAACGTGCGGGGTCGCGCAACGTCACGCCTTGGGCCATCAAACGGCGACCGGCGCGCAGCTGATAGTGACGCTCCAGTTCGGAAAGCTGCTTGCGGTCGTTGGCGCCCTGCACTTCCATCGCGTCGTGGGGTTGCTCGGTGGCTACGACCAGGCCATCGCTGACTGCCATTTCGATCACATCGGTCAGGTAATACTCGCCCTGAACGTTGTTATTCGACAGACGCCCAGTCCAGTCGGCCAAGCGATCCGCTGGGACCGCAAGGATACCGGTGTTGCCTTCGTTGATGGCGCGTTGAGCTTCGGTGGCGTCCTTGTGCTCGACGATGGCAGCAACCTTGCCGTCAGTGTCACGAACGATTCGGCCGTATCCGGTTGCGTCGTCCAGTTCTACGGTGAGCAGACCCATTTGTCCTGGCACGACAAGCTTGAGCAAACGCTGCAGGGTTTCAACTTCAATCAATGGCACATCACCGTAGAGAACCAGCACAGTGTCTGACTCAATGAACGGTACAGCCTGGGCCACGGCATGGCCGGTCCCGAGTTGTTTGTCCTGAAGGACGAAATTCAGATCGTCAGCGGCTAAACGTTCACGCACAGCATCGGCACCATGGCCGATCACCACGTGGATGCGCTGTGGATCAAGTTGTCGGGCGCTGTGGATAACATGGCCAAGCATCGAGTTGCCGGCAATCGGGTGCAAGACTTTCGGCAAGGCCGAACGCATACGCGTGCCTTGGCCAGCAGCGAGAATAACGATTTCAAGAGACATGACTGGCTACCAATCCTGGGTGGTCAGCGGCTGCGACCAAAGTTATAAACAACGGAAAAGAAAAAAGGGTAGCCGAGGCTACCCTTTTTAATCAATCACACAACAAGCGCAACCTTAGTGGCCGAACTTCTTGCGGATCTGCTGGACGGTGCGCAGCTGGGCTGCGGCCTCGGCCAGACGTGCGGCAGCAGAACCGTAATCGAATTCCGCGCCCCGCTCATGCAAGGCCTTCTCGGCAGCCTTAACGGCTTCCTGAGCGGAGGCTTCGTCCAGGTCGGCAGCACGTTGCACGGTGTCGGCAAGAACCTTGACCATGTTCGGCTGAACCTCGAGGAAACCACCGGAGATGTAATACACCTCCTCTTCCCCGCCCTGCTTGACCAGGCGGATCGGACCTGGCTTCAGATTAGTGATCAGCGGCGCGTGACCCAGGGCGATACCAAGATCACCCAGTGCACCGTGCGCAATCACCATCTCGACCAGACCGGAAAAGATTTCCCCTTCCGCGCTGACGATATCGCAATGGACTGTCATAGCCA
>NZ_RCNW01000017.1:0-3370 GCF_004307605.1 Pseudomonas sp. Sample_24 | reverse complement strand
ACACTGTAAAAGGGGGCGCCGGCTTCCTCCAGCTCAACGAGCTGGTGGAGTGCTGCCACATCGCCGAGAACGTGTTCGACATCCTGCGCAAGGGCGAACGTCGCGTTGACTCGGAATTGATGGACGTGGTTCTCGAAGCACTGGACGCGGTGAACAGCATGTTCAGCGAAGTCCGCGAGCGTGGCCCGATCACGGCTGCCACGCCAGAATTACTCGCGGCACTGGCCCGTCTGGCCGAGCCGCAATCGGCTGACGAGGCAGCGCCAGCACCCGTCGCCGAAGTGGTTGAAGAACCTGCCGCTCAAAGCGAGTCAGGCGACATCACCGACAATGAATTCGAACAACTGCTGGATTCGCTGAACGCCGTCAAGGCCCAGGCCGAGGCGCCGGCGGCTGCTCCAGCGCCCGCCGCCGATACCGCGGCCAGCGACGAAATCACCGACGCCGAGTTCGAGTCGTTGCTCGACCAGTTGCACGGTAAAGGCCAGTTTGCCGTTGATGCGGTGGCACCGGCGGCCCCTGCCGCGCCGCAGGCTCCGAAAGCCGCGGGCGACAGTTCTGACATCACCGACGACGAATTCGAAGCACTGCTCGACCAACTGCACGGCAAGGGCAACTTTGCCGTGGATGCGCTGGAATCGGCCATCGCTTCGGTGCCGACGCCTGCTGCGCCAATCGCTGCGGCGGCCGGCAGTGACTTGATTACCGATCACGAATTCGAATCGCTGCTCGACGAATTGCACGGCAAGGGCAAGTTCACTGAAGTGGGCGCCACGGCTGGCACGGCAACCGGCGCGAGCGCCTCGGTTGCGGCGCCTGTCGCCAAGGCTGCGGCACCGAAGCCGGTGGCCAAGGCTCCTGAACCGAAGGCCGAAGCCGCGAAGCCGGCACCTGCCGCCGCTGCACCGGCTCCGGCCCGTGCCGCGGCCGCGCCGCCCGCGGAAAAGCCTGCCAGCGAAGCCGAGACCACTGTGCGGGTCGACACCGCGCGTCTCGACGAAATCATGAACATGGTTGGCGAGCTGGTGCTGGTGCGTAACCGCCTGGTCCGCCTGGGTGCCAACAGCGCCGACGAAGCCATGTCCAAAGCCGTGTCCAACCTCGACGTGGTCACGGCCGATCTGCAAACCGCGGTCATGAAGACCCGGATGCAACCGATCAAGAAAGTCTTCGGGCGCTTCCCGCGCCTGGTTCGCGACCTGGCGCGCCAGCTCAAGAAAGAGATCAACCTGGAGCTGGTCGGCGAAGAGACCGACCTCGACAAGAACCTCGTCGAGGCCTTGGCCGATCCGTTGGTCCACTTGGTGCGCAACGCGGTCGACCACGGCATCGAGTCGCCGGAAGAACGCGAAGCCTCGGGCAAGGCCCGTGGCGGCAAGGTAATTCTCGCCGCGGAACAGGAAGGCGATCACATCCTGTTGTCGATCTCCGATGACGGCAAGGGCATGGACCCGAACGTGTTGCGTTCGATCGCGGTAAAACGCGGTGTGATGGACAAGGACGCGGCCGATCGACTGAGCGATACCGAGTGCTACAACCTGATTTTCGCCCCGGGTTTCTCGACCAAGACCGAGATCTCCGACGTGTCGGGTCGTGGCGTGGGCATGGACGTGGTGAAAACCAAGATTTCCCAGCTCAACGGTTCGATCAATATTTTCTCGGCCAAGGGCCAGGGTTCGAAGATCGTCATCAAGGTGCCGTTGACCCTGGCGATCATGCCGACGCTGATGGTCATGCTCGGCAACCAGGCGTTCGCCTTTCCGCTGGTGAACGTCAACGAGATCTTCCACCTCGACCTGTCGACCACCAACGTGGTGGACGGCCAGGAAGTGGTGATCGTGCGGGACAAGGCGCTGCCGTTGTTCTACCTCAAGCGCTGGCTGGTCAGCTCCGCCGCTCACGAAGAGCAGCGCGAAGGCCATGTGGTGATCCTTTCGGTGGGTACCCAGCGGATCGGCTTCGTCGTCGATCAACTGGTGGGCCAGGAAGAAGTGGTCATCAAGCCATTGGGCAAAATGCTCCAGGGAACCCCGGGCATGTCGGGCGCCACCATCACCGGTGACGGTCGCATTGCGCTGATCCTCGATGTCCCGAGCATGCTCAAGCGTTACGCCGCACGGCGTATTTGATTCTGGTGGAGCGGGGCGACTGAGCCTCGCTCCGCCTAACGGAGTGTTTATGGCAGTCAAAGTCCTGGTGGTGGATGATTCGGGGTTTTTCCGCCGCCGCGTCTCGGAAATTCTTTCAGCGGATTCGAATATCCAGGTCGTCGGTACCGCGACCAACGGAAAAGAGGCGATCGATCAGGCGCTGGCTCTCAAGCCGGACGTGATCACCATGGACTACGAGATGCCAATGATGGACGGCATCACGGCGGTGCGGCACATCATGCAGCGCTGTCCGACCCCGGTCTTGATGTTTTCCTCGCTGACCCACGAAGGCGCCCGGGTTACCCTCGATGCGCTGGACGCCGGCGCGGTGGATTTCCTGCCGAAGAATTTCGAAGACATCTCGCGCAATCCCGAGAAGGTCAAGCAACTGCTGTGCGAAAAGATTCTGAGCATTTCGCGCAGCAACCGTCGTGTCAGCGCCTACAGTGCACCGGCTCCGGTGGCCGCACCGGCTCCGACGCCTACGCCTTCCACAAGCAGTTACGGCAGCAGCGCAGCTGTGCGTCCGGCACCGGCTCCGATTCCGGTGCGTACCCATGCGCCCACGCAGCCATCACCGGCGCCAAAACGCAAAGCCTACAAACTGGTGGCCATCGGTACGTCTACCGGCGGCCCGGTTGCCTTGCAGCGGGTGCTGACCCAATTGCCGGCCAACTTCCCGGCGCCGATCGTGCTGATCCAGCACATGCCCGCTGCGTTCACCAAGGCGTTCGCCGAGCGTCTGGACAAACTCTGCCGCATCAGCGTCAAGGAAGCCGAGGACGGCGATATCCTGCGTCCTGGCCTGGCCCTGCTCGCACCGGGCGGCAAGCAAATGATGATCGACGGCCGTGGGGCGGTGAAAATCCTCCCGGGCGACGAGCGTTTGAATTACAAACCGTGCGTCGATATCACCTTCGGTTCGGCGGCCAAGTCCTACGGTGACAAAGTTCTGGCGGTGGTGTTGACCGGCATGGGCGCCGATGGTCGCGAGGGCGCGCGCCTGCTCAAGCAGGGCGGCAGTTCGATCTGGGCGCAGGATGAAGCCAGCTGCGTGATCTACGGCATGCCGATGGCCATCGTCAAAGCCGAACTCGCTGACGCGGTGTACAGCCTGGACGACATTGGCCGGCACATCGTCGAGGCGTGTATCTGATGGATGTTCTCAGCCTTATCGGCATCATCATGGCGTTCGTCGCCATCATCGGCGGCAACTACCT
>NZ_RCNW01000136.1:0-3403 GCF_004307605.1 Pseudomonas sp. Sample_24 | reverse complement strand
ACCCAACGGATCGATGCCATCTGGAATCAGTTAGGAATAGATTGATGCGTGTAACTTTGCAGCCCTCCGGAGCGGTGCTCGAGATCCTGCCCGGCGAGCGGATTCTCGATGGCGCACGTCGTCTGGGCTATGAGTGCCCGCAAAGCTGTCGCAACGGCAACTGCCATGTGTGCGCTGCGTTGCTGGTGGAAGGGCGCGTCGAACAGGCGGGCGATGTGCGCGATCATGGCGAGTTCTACACTTGCATTGCAGAGCCGCTCGAAGACTGCATCGTGCTGTGGGATGGCGTGCTCGCGCTGGGAGAATTGCCGGTGCGCACCCTGTCGTGTCAGGTCACCAGTTGCACCGAGGTCGGTGGTGATACCTGGCGAGTGCGGCTGCGGGCGCCGGCGGGTAAACCTCCGCGTTATCACGCCGGCCAGTACTTGATGATCCATCGGGACAATGGCGAGAAATCATCTTTCTCCCTGGCTTCGGCACCCTCCGGTGGGCGTGATCTGGAAATCCACGTACTGGCGCGCGAAGCCAGTGCAATAAACCTGATCAAGCAGCTGCAAGGCAACACGATGGTGCGGATCGACATGCCGTTCGGCGACACGCACCTGGCCGAGCTGCCGGACGGTCCTCTGGTGTTGATTGCCGCGGGTACCGGCATGGGCCAGGTCCATGGCCTGATCGAACACTGTCGCGCCGAAGGCTTCAAGCACCCCGTGCATTTGTATTGGGGCGTGCGCCGTCCTGAAGACTTCTATGAAATCGAACACTGGGACGAGTGGCTGAAGCTACCCAACCTGTTCCTGCACAAAGTCGTCAGCGATCAAAGCGGCTGGCAGGGACGCTGCGGCATGTTGCATGAGGCCGTGTGCGAAGACTTCCCCGATCTCAAGACTTTGCACGTGTACGCCAGTGGTTCTCCGGCCATGGTCTACGGCACGCTGGATGCGCTGGTCGAGGCGGGCATGGACGCCCATCAGATGCGCGCAGACGTATTTGCCTACGCTCCACGCTCTTGACTCCAATCTCTGAAGATAACCAAACATCCCTGTAGGGGGAGCCTGCTCGCGATGTTCTTAAGAGCGCCGTGGGCAGCCTGACTTCCCGCGTAATCACTAACGACCATCGCGAGCAGGCTCGCTCCTACACAGGTGGTTATAACTCTGTATATAGCGGATCGGTATTTATAAAATAGTATAAATGCCGGTACGTTATATCTGATCCAGCCAGTTAATTAATAACTGTGCCATGGCACCTAAATTGCCTTAAAACTTATGTGCCTTATTGTTACAACGGTGCGTTCTATAAAGTAATACTTCACTCGCGGGGAGCTGAACGCTATTCGCCATGAGCGCCATAGAATCTTCATTTCTGAATCTGGCTTATCCGCCGCAGCTCGATCTGGGGCCGCAGCTCACTCACGAACAATTACTCAGCTCAATGCAAACGACCATGGCGCGCCACAAGGGTGGGCCTGTATGGCTGTTCGCCTATGGGTCACTGATCTGGCGCCCTGAGTGCACGGCTGTCGAGCGCGTTCGCGGGCGGGTCCATGGTTACCACCGGGGGTTGTACCTGTGGTCCCACGAACATCGTGGCACACCGGAGATGCCGGGCCTGGTATTCGGCCTGGATCGCGGCGGCTCTTGCAGCGGCTTTGCTTATCGTCTGCCTGAAGAGCAACTTGAAGCGTCACTGTATGCGCTTTGGCAACGTGAGATGCCGTTCCCGTCTTATCGTCCACACTGGCTCAACTGCCGACTCGAAGACGGCAACCAGGTTCAGGCATTGGGATTCGTTCTGGAGCGGCACCTGCCCAGTTATGCCGGCAACTTGCCGGATCATGTGCTGAGCCATGTGTTTGAAAACGCTTGCGGGCGTTACGGCACCACTCGCGATTATGTCGAGCAGACCGCTCACGCCCTGCGTAGCCACGCCATGCCAGACCGGAATCTGGAGGCGCGGCTCAAGCGCTGTAAATCAAAGGCCGATCAGGCGAGTGCTTCGCGGCTCTGACTGGCGACTTGCTTGTGCCACAGCGTTGGCGCAAGGAAAGCCATCGCCAGCAGGCAGGCGCCGATCAGCAGGACGAAACCGCCGTCCCAACCGAAGTGGTCCACGGTGTAGCCCATCGCTGCACTGGCCGCGACCGAACCCCCCAGGTAACCGAACAAACCGGTGAAACCCGCTGCCGTACCGGCGGCTTTCTTCGGCGCCAGCTCCAGCGCCTGCAAGCCGATCAGCATGACCGGGCCGTAGATCAGGAAGCCGATGGACACCAGGGCGATCATGTCGACCGTCGGGTTGCCGGCCGGATTCAACCAGTACACCAGGGTCGCCACGGTCACCAGCGCCATGAACACCATGCCGGTCAGGCCACGGTTGCCACGGAAAATCTTGTCCGACATCCAGCCGCACAGCAACGTGCCCGGGATACCCGCCCACTCGTAGAAGAAGTACGCCCAGGACGTCTTGTCTACGGTGAAACCCTTGGCTTCCTTGAGGTAGGTCGGCGCCCAGTCCAATACGCCGTAGCGCAGCAGATAGACGAAGACGTTGGCCAGGGCGATGTACCAGAGCATTTTGTTGCGCAGCACGTATTTGACGAAGATTTCCTTGGCGCTGAATTCTTCTTCGTGGCTGGCGTCGTAGCCTTCCGGATAGTCGTTCTTGTACTTCTCGATGGGCGGCAGGCCCACCGATTGCGGGGTATCGCGCATGGTGATGAAGGCAAAAACCGCCACGGCCATGGCGACGGCTGCCGGTACGTAGAACGCCGCATGCCAGTCATTGAACAGGCCCATGCCGACCAGGAACAGCGGACCGATCAGGCCGCCGCCGACGTTGTGCGCGACGTTCCACAGCGACACCACGCCACCGCGTTCCTTCTGTGACCACCAGTGCACCATGGTCCGGCCACTGGGCGGCCAACCCATGCCCTGAGCCCAGCCATTGATGAACAGCAGGACGAACATGATGGTCACGCTGGACGTTGCCCAATGCGCGAAACCGAAAATGAACATCACGGCAGCCGAAACCATCAGGCCGAACGGCAGGAAGAAGCGCGGGTTGGAGCGGTCGGAAACGATGCCCATCAGGAACTTGGACAAGCCATAGGCGATGGCAATCGCCGACAGCGCCACGCCCAGTTCACCGCGGGTATAGCCCTCTTCGATCAGATAGGGCATCGCCAGGGAAAAGTTTTTGCGCAGCAGGTAGTAACCGGCGTAACCGATAAAGATACCGGCGAAGATTTGCCAGCGCAGGCGGCGGTAGGTGCTGTCTATTTTTTCTTCAGGCAAGGGCGCCTGATGTGCGGCAGGACGAAAGAAAGCAAACATTCAGGAGCTCCAGTTTTCTTGTTTTGACTGCGGATGCGAATGTTACAGTTTCGTTACCGAAAATAGCA